>NZ_JBMKHV010000009.1:0-198262 GCF_049238585.1 Enterobacter cloacae complex sp. IR5428
ATTTGCCTGGCGGCTTTAGCGCGGTGGTCCCACCTGACCCCATGCCGAACTCAGAAGTGAAACGCCGTAGCGCCGATGGTAGTGTGGGGTCTCCCCATGTGAGAGTAGGGAACTGCCAGGCATCAAACAAGTGAAGAGGCCATCCGCAAGGATGGCCTTTTTGCGTTTCTGCACCTGCTTCCTTTCCATAAACTAATCACCCATCCCTTCGTATATACGGTAAACTATCCCGGTTTTTGCATCAGGATAGCGTCTATGAATCACTCCCTTAAGCCCTGGAATACCTTTGGTATTCAACGGAATGCTAATCAAATTGTACGTGCCGACAGTGCTCAGCAGTTGCTGAATGCCTGGCAAAACGCAACAGAAAACGGTGAACCCGTACTTATTCTGGGCGAAGGAAGTAATGTCCTGTTTCTCGATGATTTTGCGGGGACGGTAATCGTTAATCGCATCATGGGGATTGAGCGTAAAGAGAGCGCTGACAGCTGGCATTTACACGTGGGTGCTGGCGAAAACTGGCACCATCTGGTGCAATATACCCTTGAAAAAGGGATGCCCGGACTGGAAAACCTGGCCCTCATCCCGGGCTGTGCAGGATCATCTCCTATTCAAAACATCGGTGCCTACGGCATTGAACTGAAACACGTCTGCGAATATGTCGACTGCATCGAACTCGCGACCGGAACGGCGAAGCGTTTGACCGCAGAGCAGTGCCGCTTTGGCTATCGCGACAGCATTTTCAAGCACGACTATCAGGATCGTTTTGTCATTGTGGCCGTTGGCCTGCGTCTGCCGAAAGCATGGAAACCCGTTCTGACTTACGGCGATCTGGCCCGTCTCGATCCGGCTACCGTCACACCGCGTGAGGTTTTTGATTCCGTTTGCCACATGCGAATGACCAAGCTACCGGACCCGAAAGTTAACGGAAATGCGGGCAGTTTCTTCAAAAATCCGGTGATCGGCAGCGAAAATGCGAAAGCGTTTCTCGCTGGCTGGCCAACGGCCCCGCATTATCCTCAGGCGGATGGCAGCGTGAAGCTGGCCGCAGGCTGGCTTATCGATCAATGTGAATTAAAAGGTACTACGCTCGGTGGCGCTGCTGTTCATCGTCAGCAGGCACTGGTGCTGATCAATCAGTCCAACGCGACAAGTGAGGATGTCGTCAACCTGGCGCATCATGTTCGCCAGCGTGTGGGCGAAAAATTTAACGTCTGGCTGGAGCCTGAAGTTCGCTTTATTGGCCGAACGGGCGAAGTGAATGCCGTGGAGACCATTGCGTGAAGGACAATACTATTCCGTTAACTCTCATCGGTATTCTTGCTGATGGCGAGTTTCATTCTGGCGAGCAGCTGGGCGAACAGCTGGGCATGAGCCGCGCTGCCATCAATAAACATATTCAAACGCTCCGCGACTGGGGCGTGGATGTGTTTACGGTGCCGGGAAAAGGCTACAGCCTGCCGGAACCAATCCAGTTACTGAATGAAGAGATCATCCGCAGCCAGATTGGACACGGTAACGTCGCGGTATTGCCGGTCATTGATTCGACGAACCAGTATCTGCTGGATCGCCTGAGCGAGCTAAAATCCGGTGATGCCTGCGTTGCCGAGTACCAACAGGCAGGACGTGGCCGCCGGGGGCGTAAGTGGTTTTCGCCATTTGGTGCCAACCTCTACCTTTCCATGTACTGGCGGCTTGAACAGGGGCCAGCTGCGGCCATCGGGCTGAGCCTGGTCATCGGCATTGTGATGGCAGAGGTGCTGCACGATCTGGGTGCCGATCAGGTGCGGGTAAAATGGCCCAACGATCTGTATCTCAACGATCGAAAGCTGGCGGGGATCCTGGTCGAACTGACAGGAAAAACAGGCGATGCCGCACAGATCGTCATTGGGGCGGGGCTGAACATGGTGATGCGAAACGTGCAGAACGATGTCGTGAATCAGGCCTGGACCAACCTGCAGGAAGCGGGGATCACCATCGATCGCAATACGCTTGCCGTCCGCATGATCAATGAGTTGCGTAGTTCGCTGACGCTCTTTGAACAAGAGGGGTTAGCGCCATTCCTGTCCCGCTGGGAAAAGCTGGATAACTTTATTAACCGACCGGTGAAGCTGCTGATTGGGGATAAAGAGATTTACGGCACATCACGCGGCATTGACGCGCAGGGCGCGTTGCTGCTTGAACAGGATGGCGTGATTAAGCCCTGGGTGGGCGGTGAAATTTCATTACGAAGTGCAGAGTAACCCTCTCCCCACAGGGGAGAGGGTGTAGCAGGTCACTGCGGATACGGCACCCAATCCCCGGCATTCAGCCGGACATAAGGCTTATTCTGATACTGGATCACCACCGCATTGGCGTTTTCCGATACCTCCGCCGTCTGCGGCAGCCCGCTGGTGAGCTGATCCCAGTTCACGCTATCTTCCACAAACAGCTTACCGTCTACAGCGCGAGCAACCAGTTCCGAGATGGCCAGATAGCTGCTTGGCTGGGTGATCTCAACTGGCGCGCCCTGATGCGGTGCCTTCATGCCAAAGAACTTAATCCCGGCCGGAACGTTTGTGATGGACGGGCTTGGGATATCGCGCAGACCAGACACCTGCATCCTGTCGCCTTTCAGCGCTCCACCATGTTCCGGAACCACCACCACCATCACTTTACGGCCTGATTTTTCCAGCTCGTTGAAGAACGCGTTCAGCTCGTCGAAGAACTTCTGCGCACGGGCCTTATAATCGGCCGTTTTACTTACGCCGGGATAATGGTTCCCGTCGTGAAGCGGCAGCGTATTATAGAACGTCGCGCTACGCGTCCCTTCCTCTTTACCGACGGTGTCGAACCAGCGCTTAAGTACGGCGGTATCGTCATAGACCGGCGAGCCATCGAAGCCCAGTAACGTCACTGGCAGCCCTTTCTGGTCCATCAGCGGGGCCTGCATGCCACCCTGTTCACGCACTTCTTTCAGGAAGTTACCGAACTGACCGTTATGGCCCATCATCAGGTGTTGGGTAAAGCCCAGTTTTGCCAGGTTATCAAACAGGTAACACTGGTTAGCTGCCGGCTGGTAGAGATTCTTATGCGAAGGCTGCCCACAGCTTGCGCGCAGCAGGCGGATAGCCGCTGGGCCGCTGTACGACGTGGCCGAGTTGAAGTCTTTGAACTGAATATCGAAATGCGACCACAGCGGGTGCGACATCAAACCAGCCGCGTCAACGTCAGCCCAGGACAGAGAACAGATGTTAATGACCAGCAACTCAAACGGCTGAGCATCGGCAGGCAGCGCGTCCGGGAATTTCGTCTGACGCTTATCTTCCGCAGCGTAAAAACTGGAGAGCCACGCGTTCAGGTTCGTAGATGTCGGCGGTGCCGTCTGCGCTGGAATATCCCCAACCACAGGCGTATCCCCTGCTGTCGCGACGGTAGCGGCGGCGGAACCGCCCGTGGTGGTTACGGTTGTCGTCGGCTGACCGGCTGGCCACAGCGAGAAGCTCGGGCCCGTCAGCGTCAGTACGTTTAGCCAGATCATAATCGCGACGACAAACACCGTCACCCGGATCCACTGAGACAGGAACAGCCAGGCAACCAGCAGGACAAATACCGCGCCAATCATCTGCCAGTTAATAAAGCGCTCAACCAGATCGAGCATATAGTCCGCACTGAAACCTGCGACCTGGGAGCCCTGGCTCATAATGCTTTCGGGGCCGGGTAGCCAGGTATCATGCCAGAACAGGGCGAAACCGATAGGGATAGCAATCCAGTGACGTATACGGTGCAGCCTGAGGTTCGGGATTGGCATCAGGAGGAATGCCATAAACACCAGATTAAGCAGCGGGTGGAAATTAAGATAGCCTGCCCACAGCAGACCAAACTTCACCAGAAAGTAGAAATTCCAGCCGGACAGACCGCGCCAGTATTGCCAGAGTGGCGATGGCGCTGAAGAGGTATAGGTAGAATTAGTCATGTTTTCGGTTTGCCTTGACGTTTGAAGCGCGAGTCAGTGTTCCGGCGGGTTTAATATAGCGAGGTTTGACGAACAGTAATCTGATCGTATCGCGAATACGGCGCAGGGAATGGCGTGCATAGTAGCCAAGCGGCAAAAAAATCAGCGCGCACAGAACAACCAGTTGGATGATATCGCTGATATTCATAATGGAACGCTCTCCTTGTTCTCATCCATTAAGCGTAGCGGCTCAGGAACCCGACGCCATACATGCCCGTCATGTTTCGCGTTCAGAACCGGTTTGGCACCACTTGTTACAGGCAACGGTTTGGCCCATTTTTCAGGTGCCAGGGCTCGCATCTGGACAAGCTCAGCGCTGATCAAATTATCTTCAAACCAGACCATGCGGTTCGAGAAAATATCCCCGGTAGGCAGCGGGAAGATATGGTTCAGGGCGGTATCCAGATCGTTCACCCGACAGAAGGAGAGGAACAGCACCAGGCGATTATCGCCAATGGTCATGATATCCCCGATACGATTAGGGCGGCACAAGGTGAGCGCCTGCTCAACGCGAATGCCCGGCACAGGACGCAGGGCAACCATCACCCCTTTTCCGTCTGCCGGTAAAAGCGTATTGCTCATCATGTTGCCCACCGCATCGCAGAAGGTGTCCCATTTCTGGTAGCCGCGCAGTTTCATCGGCTGCGTCATTGAAAGCAGGGTGCTGATATCTTCCGGAACATATCGATTAAACTGCTGGCCCTGAATGCTTTCGATCAGCGTCAGACAGCGCGACAGGGGAGCATTCCAGGGAATGACCATATTCGCGCCGCAGCCCAGTAATAAGCGCTCATCGGTGGCGCGCAGGCTGGTATTATTTTCACGTACCACGATTTTTAACGCGCTGCCGCGCTGGCGACGTAATGTGTGAATGTGCCGTGCCAGCGTTTCGATTTGGTTATTCTGGATCAACGAGAAGATAATGGTCGCCGCCTGCGTGGTGCGCGCCTCATCAAATAAGGCCTCGTTGGTTTCGAATAGTGACCAGTGCTCAGACAGTGCAGGCGCACCTTCCAGTACCGCAATATGACTCAGAACGCGCTTTTCATCACTGCGTGGCTGAACCACCGTCTCTTCCTGTTGAGCAAGATGCCACTCGTCCCCGACATTTTTGAGGGTAAGCTGCTGTCGGGAGCTCACCCCTTTTTCATTGCACCAGAAAGCCACGTCGTAAAGATGGCTGTCAGTCTGGACACGAATACTGGCCAGGCCATAGAGGGAACGGTATTCACTCATTAAAAGTGAAAAAAGTTTGTCGTTATTACTGCCCGGGTTAACAACCAATAAGGTGCAATTTTGATTTTTTGCCCATCTGCTGATTCTTCCCAGCCATTTCAGCAGTTTTTCAGACGGGATATTTTGTAGACCGTTTTGAGAACATTTAAGAATCAGTAAATAGTGTTCAGGAACAATAGAGCACTGAATATCGCGGGGCAAAAAGTATAAACTGTCGGCCTCCGCTGGCATGGAAAATAATCGTACTGTCTGGGGTCCACGGTCAGTTTCGAGCCTGATGATTGACTTTGGCTCATCGCCCATCGTAATGACGGCCACGCGGTAATCCTTACCCTGCGCCGCTATCGTCTGGTTTACCAGACTGATGGCATCTTCATTACGATCCGTATTAACCCACCAGACTCCTCCGACTGGCATGTGGCGCAATTCGTCCCATAATGACTGGATGCCAATAGAAAATATGGAGTCCACGGTGTCCCTCTTTTCGTCGAATTTCTATGTCTCTCAGTTTACTAGCGAAAGCGTAGAAATAAACCTAACATTGAAATTAAAGAACATCAGATTTAGCATGTAAATGAAATTTCGTGGGCAGGACGCCTCGCTGCATCTGAATCTTATGATTTTACTCAAAGGGATGAAATAAGAATGCAAAATAACGAACCCGCAACTCCAGTCGACCCAAGCCTGGGTTACACATTCCAAAACGATTTTCTGGCGCTCACGCAGGCTTTTTCATTGCCTGAAATAGATTACACCGATATTTCCCAGCGGGAACAGTTGGCTGCGGCTATTAAACGTTGGCCGTTATTAGCTGAGTTTGCCCAACAACAATAAGGAAGCCATTGATGGCCGTACTAGGATTACAGGGCGTCCGTGGTGGAGTGGGTACAACTTCCGTAACCGCGGCGCTGGCGTGGTCATTACAGGTTTTAGGTGAATCAGTACTGGTTATTGATGCCTGCTCCGATAATTTGCTGCGCATGTCATTCAATGTCGACTTTACGCATGAAAACGGCTGGGGGCGCGCGCTTCTGGACGATAAAGACTGGCGGGATGCGGGTTTGCGCTATACCTCCCAGCTCGATTTGCTTCCCTTTGGTCAGATGACGGAAACCGAACGCGGGAATGAAGCTGCGTTTCAGCGCCTGTTCTCTCGCTTCACCACCGCTTTGCAGAGTCTGAAAGAGAGCGGACACTATCAGTGGATCCTGCTGGACCTGCCGCACGGCGCCGCGTCGCTGACCCGCCAGCTTCTGTCGCAGTGCGACCATGTGCTCTCCATTGCGAACGTAGATGCGAATTGTCATATCCGTCTGCATCAACAGGCAATGCCTGCCAATGCCCATATTCTGATTAACGATCTGCGCATTGGCAGCCAGATCCAGGACGATCTGTACCAGGTCTGGCTCCAGAGTCAGCGCCGCCTGTTGCCAATGGTTATTCATCGTGACGAAGCGATGGCGGAGTGCCTCGCTTCCAAACAACCGCTTGGGGAGTACCGTAGTGATTCACTGGCGGCAGAAGAGATCCTGACGCTGGCCAACTGGTGTCTGCTGCACTTTGCTAAACGGCCGGAGCCTGCCGGGAGTTCAGTATGAGCCGCCTGACCAACTGGTTGCTCATCCCGCCGGTCAGTTCGCGCTTAAGTGAACGCTACCGCCATTACCGTCATCATGGCGCCTCATCGCTGAGCGCTGCGCTGGGCTGCTTCTGGATGATTCTGGCGTGGATGTTCATCCCCCTCGAACATCCACGCTGGCAACGTATTCGTGCGCGCCACGGTGAACTCTATCCGCATATCAACCCTGACAAGCCGCGTCCGCTCGATCCCGCGCGCTACGCTATACAGTCCATCTGGCTTCTGGCGACCTCAACGGGTGCGGAGAAAAAAACGTCCCGCTGGCGCAGCTTCGATCGCGTGCAGAACTTACGTGAACACTATCACCAGTGGCTTAACCGGCTACCCGACCGGGTTGGCGATAGAACAGGTCATTTAGATAATCACAAAGAGCTCGGGCACCTTCACCCGGGCTTACGGCGTTTTATTCTCGGCGTGGTGGTGGTGTTCTCGCTCATACTGGCGCTGGTCTGTATTACCCAGCCCTTCAACCCGCTGGCACAGTTTACCTTCCTGATCCTGCTGTGGGGCGTGGCGCTGCTGGTGCGGCGCATTCCGGGGCGTTTTTCTGCCCTGATGCTGATCGTGCTGTCGCTGACCGTTTCCTGCCGCTACATCTGGTGGCGATATACCTCAACGCTGAACTGGGACGATCCGGTCAGCCTGGTGTGTGGGTTAGTGCTGCTGTTTGCTGAGACCTACGCCTGGATCGTGCTGGTGCTGGGTTACTTCCAGGTTATCTGGCCGCTGAATCGACAGCCGGTGCCGCTGCCAAAAGACACGACCCAGTGGCCAACGGTGGACCTCTTCGTGCCGACCTACAACGAAGACCTGTCGGTGGTGAAAAACACCATTTACGCCGCGCTGGGTATCGACTGGCCGAAGGATAAAATCAAAATCTGGATCCTTGATGACGGTGGCCGCGCCGAGTTCCGCCAGTTCGCGGACGAAGTAGGGGTCGAGTACATCGCCCGTACCACGCATGAACACGCTAAGGCCGGTAACATCAACAATGCGCTGAAATATGCCAAAGGGGAGTTCGTCTCTATTTTCGACTGCGACCACGTGCCAACGCGCTCGTTCCTGCAAATGACCATGGGCTGGTTCCTGAAGGAGAAAGAGCTGGCGATGATGCAGACGCCGCACCACTTCTTCTCGCCGGATCCGTTTGAACGTAACCTCGGTCGTTTTCGTAAAACCCCGAACGAGGGCACACTGTTCTATGGTCTGGTGCAGGACGGGAACGACATGTGGGACGCAACGTTCTTCTGCGGCTCCTGTGCGGTGATCCGCCGTAAACCGCTGGATGAAATTGGCGGGATCGCCGTCGAGACGGTCACGGAAGATGCGCACACTTCGCTGCGTCTGCACCGTCTTGGCTATACCTCCGCCTACATGCGCATTCCTCAGGCGGCGGGGCTGGCCACGGAATCCCTGTCGGCGCATATCGGCCAGCGTATTCGCTGGGCGCGCGGCATGGTGCAAATTTTCCGCCTCGATAACCCGCTGATGGGTAAAGGACTGAAACTGGCGCAACGGCTGTGCTACGTCAACGCCATGTTCCACTTCCTGTCGGGTATTCCACGGCTTATCTTCCTCACTGCGCCGCTGGCGTTCCTGCTTCTTCACGCTTACATCATCTATGCGCCTGCGCTGATGATTGCCCTGTTCGTTCTGCCGCACATGATCCACGCCAGCCTGACGAACTCGAAGATTCAGGGGAAATATCGCCATTCGTTCTGGAGTGAAATCTACGAAACGGTGCTGGCCTGGTATATCGCGCCGCCAACCATGGTGGCGCTGATTAACCCGCATAAAGGGAAATTCAACGTCACCGCGAAGGGCGGGCTGGTGGAAGAGGAGTATGTCGACTGGGTGATCTCCCGGCCCTATATCTTCCTGGTGCTGCTGAATATTGTAGGCGTGATTGTTGGGGTCTGGCGCTACTTCTACGGTCCGGAAAACGAAATTCTGACGGTCTTCGTGAGTATGGCGTGGGTGTTTTATAACCTGATTATCCTCGGTGGCGCGGTGGCGGTATCAGTGGAGAGTAAACAGGTTCGCCGCGCGCATCGCGTCGAAATCAGCATGCCAGCGGCCATTGCCCGCGACGATGGACATCTCTTCTCCTGTACCGTACATGACTTTTCGGATGGCGGTCTGGGTATCAAGATCAACGGTCAGGCGAAGGTGCTTGAGGGGCAGAAGGTCAACCTATTGCTTAAGCGCGGCCAGCAGGAGTATGTCTTCCCGACTCAGGTGGTACGTGTGAGAGGAAATGAAGTGGGTCTGCAACTGATGCCGCTGACTAAAAAGCAACATATTGATTTTGTGCAGTGTACGTTTGCCCGCGCGGATACGTGGGCTCTCTGGCAGGACAGCTTCCCTGAGGATAAGCCTCTGGAAAGCCTGCTGGATATTCTTAAGCTGGGGTTCCGTGGCTATCGTCACCTTGCAGAATTTGCCCCGTCGTCGGTGAAATTAATTTTCCGGTCACTTACTTCACTGGTTTCCTGGGTCGTGTCGTTCATTCCGCGTCGACCTGAGCGAGATGAAGCGAAGCAGGCGGACCCGGTTATGGCTCAACAATGATGATAACGCGATGAAAACAAAACTTTCCTGGTTATGTGCAGTGGCAATGGGGATGAGTGCGCTCCCTGCAACAGTGGCTAACGCGGCGCCTGATAACGCAGCGACCACACCCGCGCCAACGGTGCCTGTCGTCGCGCAAGCGACCGATCCGGTAGTGACGGCGGCGCCGGGGCAGACGGAAAACGTCGTCCCGAATCAGCCGACGACGGGGAATACGCTGCCCGCCGACAACCCGGTGGTTGGGCAGGTTATGCCTGGCGTGCCGGGAGCCAGTGCACCGGTGGTTGCGGAAAATACGCCGTCGCGTGACGTTAAGCTGACGTTCGCCCAGATCGCGCCTCCTCCGGGCAGCATGGTTCTGCGCGGCATCAACCCAAATGGCGGTGTCGAATTCGGTATGCGTAGCGATGAAGTCGTGTCGAAAGCGATGCTCAACCTGGAATACACGCCATCGCCGTCGCTGCTGCCGGTGCAATCCCAGCTTAAGGTCTATCTGAATGATGAGCTGATGGACGTCCTGCCCGTCACCAAAGAGCAACTGGGCAAGAAAACCCTGGCTCAGGTGCCGATTAACCCGCTGTTTATCACCGACTTTAACCGCGTGCGTCTGGAATTTGTCGGCCATTACCGCGATGTCTGTGAAAACCCGGCCAGCAGCACCCTGTGGCTGGATGTTGGTCGTAACTCTTCGCTTCAGATGACCTATCAGCCGCTGGCGTTGAAAAACGATCTCTCCGCCTTCCCGGTGCCGTTCTTCGACCCGCGTGATAACCGTCCACTGAACCTGCCAATGGTGTTTGCGGGCTCTCCTGATGTGACCGAACAGCTGGCGGCCTCTATCGTGGCATCCTGGTTTGGTTCCCGCTCCGGCTGGCGTGGCCAGAGTTTCCCGGTTATGTACGACAAAATGCCGGACAAAAACGCGATTGTGTTTGCCACCAACGCCAAACGCCCGGCATTCCTGCGGGACCATCCAGAGGTGAAAGCGCCCACCATCGAGATGATCAGCCATCCCGACAATCCGTACGTGAAGCTGCTGGTGATCTTCGGGCGTGATGATAAAGATCTGGTGCAGGCGGCAAAAGGCATTGCGCAGGGCAATATCCTGTTCCGCGGTAATAGCGTCGTGGTGGATGAGGTGAAACCGCTGCTGGCACGTAAGCCTTATGATGCGCCGAACTGGGTCCGCACCGACCGCGCGATTACCTTCGGCGAGCTGAAAACCTATGAAGAGCAATTGCAGTCAACCGGGCTTGAACCTTCTCCTGTCAGCCTGTCGCTGAACCTACCGCCGGATCTCTATCTGCTGCGCACCAACGGTATTGATATCAACCTGAACTACCGTTACACCGCGCCGGTAACCAAAGACAGCTCGCGCATGGATATCAGCCTCAACAACCAGTTCCTGCAATCCTTCAGCCTGACCAGCAGCCAGGAGACAAACCGGTTGATGCTTCGTCTGCCTGTATTGCAGGGGCTGCTGGATGGCAAAACCGATGTGTCGATCCCGGCGCTGAAGCTCGGTGCGGTGAACCAGCTGCGGTTTAACTTCCAGTACATGAACCCGATGCCGGGTGGATCGGTGGAAAACTGTATTACCTTCCAGCCGGTGCAAAACCACGTGGTGATTGGTGATGATTCCACAATCGACTTCTCGAAGTATTACCACTTTATCGCGATGCCGGATCTGCGTGCGTTTGCTAACGCCAGTTTCCCGTTCAGCCGCATGGCTGATCTCTCTGAATCGATTGTCGTGATGCCAAAAGCGGCCAACGAAGGCCAGGTTGCCACGCTGCTGGACACCATGGGCACCGTCGGGGCGCAAACCGGCTTACCGGCTATCAACGTGACGGTGACGGATGACGGTAGCCAGATCCAGAACAAAGATGCCGATATCATGGTCATCGGCAACATTCCGGACAAGCTGAAAGACGAGAAGCGCGTCGATCTGCTGGTGCAGGCGGCTCATTCATGGGTCAACACGCCGCTGCGTCAGACCGAGTTCCCAAGCATCATGCCGGACAGCGGCGATCGTCAGGCCAATATCAGGACGACCGTAAGCTCAACGGGTCCGATGGCTGCGATTGTCGGTTTCCAGTCTCCGTATAACGACCAGCGCAGCGTGATCGCCCTGCTGGCGGACAGCCCGCGCGGCTATGAGCTGCTCAACACGGCCATGAACGACAGCGGTAAACGGGCGGCAATGTTCGGTTCCGTCTCGGTGATCCGTGAGTCGGGGGTAAACAGCCTGCGCGTGGGGGATGTCTACTACGTCGGTCATCTGCCGTGGTTCGAACGCCTGTGGTACGCCCTCTCTAACCACCCGGTGCTGCTGGCCGTGCTGGCTGCGCTCAGCGTTGTATTGCTGGCGTGGGTATTGTGGCGTCTGCTGCGAATCATCAGCCGTCGTCGTCTTAACCCGGACCATGAGTAAGCCGTGATGAAAATCTTTCGCGGGTGTGTAGTCGCAGCGTTGATGCTGGCGGCGGCGAATCTGCATGCCGCCTGTCGCTGGCCTGCCTGGGAGACGTTCAAGCAGGATTATATGAGCGAAAGTGGGCGCGTCATTGATCCCAGTGACGCGCGCAAAATCACCACCTCCGAAGGGCAAAGCTACGGACTGTTCTTTGCCCTGGCAGCAAACGATCGCAAGACGTTTGATCTGCTGCTGACATGGACGCGCGATAACCTTGCCGAGGGGGATTTAGCCCAACATCTCCCGGCGTGGCTATGGGGAAAAAAGGACGACAACACCTGGGCGGTTATCGACCCTAACTCCGCGTCCGATGCCGATATCTGGATAGCCTGGTCGCTGCTGGAAGCCGGGCGGCTGTGGAAAAATCCCGATTACACGCGCACGGGTAAGGCGCTGTTGACGCGCATTGCCAGTGAGGAAGTGGTGAAGGTGCCGGGGCTGGGTTCTATGCTGCTGCCGGGTAAAGTCGGTTTTGCCGAAGAGAGTGTCTGGCGCTTCAACCCCAGCTACCTGCCGCCGCAGCTTGCGAGCTATTTCACCCGTTTCGGCGCACCGTGGACAACGCTCCGTGAAACCAACCTGCGTCTGCTGCTGGAGACCGCGCCAAAAGGATTTTCCCCGAACTGGGTGAAATACCAGAAAAAGGGCGGCTGGCAGTTGAAGCAGGATACGACCCTGATCGGCAGTTACGATGCGATTCGCGTCTATCTGTGGGTAGGGATGATGAACGATAACGATCCGCAAAAAGCCCGGCTACTGGCGCGTTTCAAGCCCATGGCGACCACCACAATCAAACAAGGCTTACCGCCGGAAAAAGTGGACGTAGCGACCGGGAAACGTACCGGAGATGGGCCGGTAGGGTTTTCTGCCTCCCTGCTTCCATTTTTACAAGAACGGGACGCGCAGGCGGTGCAACGCCAGCGTGTCGCCGATCGTTTTCCCGATAACAATGCTTATTACAGCTACGTTCTGACCCTCTTTGGACAAGGGTGGGATCAGCATCGTTTTCGTTTCACCGCGCAAGGTGAATTACTACCGGATTGGGGCCAGGAATGCGCACGTTCACACTAAATTTACTCGCCTTATCGCTTGGCCTGGCGCTCATGCCCCTGGCCCAGGCCGCCAACTCCCCGCAGCAGAGACAGCTGCTGGAACAGGTTCGTCTGGGGGAATCCACCCAGCGTGAGGATTTGGTGCGCCAGTCGCTCTATCGCCTTGAGCTGATCGACCCCAACAACCCGGACGTGATTGCCGCTCGCTTCCGCTACCTGTTACGACAGGGGGATACGGCGGGCGCGCAAAAAGAGCTGGATCGCCTGAAAGGAATAGCACCCGATTCCAGTGCGTACCAGTCCTCCCGTACGACCATGCTGCTCTCCACGCCGGATGGTCGCCAGGCCCTCCAGCAGGCTCGTCTGCTCGCCACCACCGGGCACACGCAGGAAGCTATTGCCGCGTATGACAAACTGTTTGACGGTAATCCGCCCAGCGGCGACATCGCGACGGAGTACTGGAACGTGGTGGCGAAAGAGCCTGCCCGCCGCAATCTGGCCATTAATCAGCTGAAGAAAATCAACGCCAGCAGTCCGGGCAACGCCCCGCTACAGGCTTCGCTGGCGCAGCTTCTGTTCCAGAGCGGACGGCGTGATGAAGGGTTTGCGGTGTTACAGGAGATGGCCAAATCGAACAATGGCCGCAGTCAGGCGTCGGACATGTGGTACCAGCAGATCAAAGATCAGCCGGCCAGTAGCGCCAGCGTTACCGCGCTGCAACAATACCTGAGCGTGTTCAGCGATGGCGATAACGTGACGGCGGCGCGCGCCCAGCTTGAAGCGCAGCAAAAACAGCTCGCCGATCCGGCGTTTCGCGCCAAAGCCGAAGGGTTAGCCGCAGTGGATGCCGGGCAGGGCAGTAAAGCGGTAACGGAGTTGCAGAAAGCAGTCAGCGCCAACCACGCCGACAGTGAAGCCGTAGGCGCGCTGGGGCAGGCCTATTCGCAGAAAGGCGATCGCGCCCGCGCGGTTGCGCAGTTTGAAAAGGCGATCGCCCTCGATCCGCAGAGCGACAACCGGGGCAAATGGGACAGCCTGCTGAAGGTTAACCGATACTGGCTGCTGATCCAGCAGGGTGATAACGCCCTGAAAGCCAACAAGACAGCCCAGGCGGAACGCTATTATCAGCAGGCGCGCAACATTGACAATACGGACAGCTACGCGGTCCTGGGGCTGGGTGACGCGGCGGCGGCGCGGAAAGATAACGACGCGGCTGAACGCTATTATCGCCAGGCATTGCGGATGGACAGCGGCAACAGCAACGCGGTACGCGGTCTTGCCAATATTTATCGCGCGCAGTCTCCGGAGAAGGCGACGCAGTTTATTCAGTCGCTCTCTGCCAGCCAGCGCCGCAGCATTGATGATATTGAACGTAGCCTGACGAACGAGCAGCTCTCGGCTCAGGCTGAACAGCTGGAAAGCCAGGGAAACTATGCGCAGGCCGCAGAAATTCAGCGCCGACGCCTTGCGCTTTCCCCGGGCGACGTGTGGATCACCTACCGACTGTCACGCGATCTGTATAGCGCGGGTCAGCGCAGCCAGGCAGATAACCTGATGCGCCAGCTGGCAAGCCAGAAACCGGGCGATCCGGATCAGGTTTACGCCAGCGGGCTGTACCTGTCCGGTAACGATCGGGACCGGGCCGCGCTGGCGCATCTGAACACGCTGCCGCGCGACAAGTGGAACGGCAACATCCAGGCGCTGGCGGACCGCCTGCAAAGTAACCAGGTGCTGGAAAACGCCAACCGCCTGCGCGACGGTGGAAAAGAGCAGGAGGCGGAAGCGCTGCTTCGCCAGCAGCCCCCGTCCACTCGTATCGACTTAACGCTGGCGGACTGGGCTGAACAGCGTGGCGATCATGAGGCCGCGAAAACCGCCTACAACACCGTCCTGCAACGGGAACCGCAGAACGAAGACGCAATTCTCGGCCTGACCGAAGTCAATCTTGCTCAGGGCAACAGGGACGCCGCTCGCGCTGAGCTGGCGAAACTGCCCGCGGCACAAAACGGCGAACCGCTCTCCCTCAATATGCAGCGCCGGATCGCCATGGCGCAGGCCGGTCTGGGTGATCCTGCCGCGGCAGAAAAGACCTTCAACGCCATTGTTCCTCAGGCAAAATCGCAGCCGACTTCTATGGAAAGCGCGCTGGTGATGCGTGATGCCGCCCGTTTCCAGGCGCAAAACGGCCAGCCTCAGCAGGCGCTGGAAACCTGGAAAGATGCGATGGTCTCATCGGGCATCACGACGACCCGTCCGACCGATAACGACAGCTTTACGCGTCTTACGCGTAACGATGAGAAAGATGACTGGCTGAAGCGCGGCGTGCGCAGCGATGCAGGCGATCTTTATCGTCAGCAGGATCTGAACGTCACGCTGCAACACGACTACTGGGGATCCAGCGGCACGGGGGGCTATTCCGACCTGAAAGCGCACACCACTATGCTCCAGGTGGATGCGCCGCTATCGGATGGCCGCATGTTCTTCCGTAGCGATCTGGTCAATATGAACGCCGGTTCCTTTGATACGGACAATGGAACCTACGATCCAACGTGGGGTACCTGCGCCGAAACGCCATGTCACGGCAGCACGAACCAGTCGGCCAACGGCGCCAGCGTGGCCGTCGGCTGGCAGAACAACACCTGGGCGTGGGACATCGGTACAACGCCGATGGGCTTCGACGTGGTCGATGTGGTGGGCAGCCTGAGCTACAGCAACGACTTGGGGCCGATTGGCTACACCCTGAACGCCCATCGTCGTCCGATTTCCAGCTCTGTGCTGGCCTTCGCCGGGCAAAAAGATCCCAATACCGACACCACCTGGGGCGGCGTGCGTGCTACCGGTGGCGGCGTGAGCATGAGCTACGACAAAGGCGAAGCTAACGGGATCTGGTCAAGCCTGAGTGCCGACAGCCTCACCGGGAAGAATGTCGAAGATAACTGGCGGGTCCGCTGGATGACCGGCTATTACTACAAGCTTATCAATCAGAACAACGAGCGTCTGACGGTCGGCGTGTCCAATATGCTCTGGCATTACGATAAGGATTTAAGTGGCTATTCGCTGGGCCAGGGCGGTTACTACAGTCCCCAGGAGTATGTGTCGTTTGCCTTACCGGTGAACTGGCGTAAACGCACAGAGAACTGGTCATGGGAACTGGGCGGTTCCGTCTCATGGTCCCATTCAAAAACAAAAGATGTGATGCGTTATCCGTTGCAGGGGCTGATCCCGGACAATGAGCCAGGCCGTTATACCGATAAAGGTGTGATGGGAACCGGAAGTAGCTCGTCAGGGACGGGTTATACCGCAAGGGCGATTGTTGAACGCCGTGTGACGTCCAACTGGTTTGTCGGTCTGGGCGTCGATATTCAGGAAGCGAAAGACTATACCCCGAGCCATGCGCTGCTCTATGTTCGGTATTCTGCCGCAGGCTGGCAGGGTGATATGGACTTACCGCCGGAACCGCTGGTGCCTTATGCAGACTGGTGATCGGATTTTTGCTTAATCTAATTGTAAGTCTCTCTTAAAAGTGCAGCTATCGGGTATACTCGGGCGCACCAGGTTTACGCCCTGGTGCGCCCTGCGCTTCGAGTTTTGTGGAGAGTCATTTTGCGTGTCAGCCGTTCCTTAACGATCAAACAGATGGCGATGGTGTCTGCCGTCACAATGCTGTTTGTCTTCATCTTCTGCGTCATTTTGCTGTTTCATTCCGTACAGCAGAATCGCTATAACACGGCTTCGCAACTGGAAAGTATTGCCCGCTCGGTGCGGGAACCCCTGTCGGCCTCGATCCTGAAAGGGGATATCCCCGAGGCGGAATCCATCCTGAAGCGCATTCAGCCCGCCGGTATCGTGAGCCGCGCCGACGTCGTGCTGCCGAACCAGTTCCAGGCGCTGCGGATGAGCTTTATTCCGGAGCGTCCCGTCCCGATGATGGTGATGCGCCTGTTTGAACTGCCGGTGCAGATTTCCCTGCCTCTCTATTCCCTGGAAAGACCGGCTAACCCGCAGCCGCTGGCCTATCTGGTACTACAGGCGGACTCGTACCGCATGTATAAATTCGTCATGAGTTGGGTTGCTACGTTAGTGACTACTTACTTACTTTTGACCTTAATGTTGAGCGTGGCGCTGACGTGGTGCATCAACCGGTTAATTGTGCATCCGTTGCGCCGCATAGCCCGGGAGCTGAATGACCTCTCTCCGCAGGAGCATATGGGGCATCAGCTTCCCTTGCCGCGTCTGCATCACGACGATGAAATCGGCATGCTGGTCCGCAGTTACAATATCAACCAGCAGCGTGTCCTGCGTCAGCAGGAAGAGGTCAGTAATAACGCCACCCGTTTCCCGGTTTCCGACCTGCCAAACAAAGCGTTTTTAATGGCCCTGCTGGAGCAGACCGTCGCTCGCCAGCAGACCACCGCGCTGATGGTGATTGCCTGCGAGACCTTGCAGGACACGACGGGCGTGCTGAAAGAGAGCCAGCGCGAGATGCTATTACTGACGCTGGTGGAAAAAATCAAATCTGTGCTGGCGCCGCGCATGGTACTTACCCAGGTCAGCGGCTATGACCTGGTGGTGATTGCGCACGGTGTAAAAGAGCCGTGGCACGCTATTACGCTAGGTCAGCAAGTACTCACTGTCATAAATGAGCGGCTACCCATTCAGGGTATCCAGCTTCGCCCAAGTGCCAGCATTGGTATCGCAATGTACTACGGTGGTCTGACCGCCGAGCAGTTATACCGTCGGGCTTTCTCAGCAGCGTTTACCGCGCGCCGAAAAGGCAAAAACCAGATCCAGTTCTTTGATCCGGAGCAAATGGAAAAAGCCCAGCAGCGCCTGACGGAAGAGAGCGACATTCTGACGGCGATGGACAATCGCCAGTTTGCGCTCTGGCTACAGCCGCAGGTGGATTTGCGCACGGGTGAAGTGACCAGCGCCGAAGCGTTGCTGCGCATGCAGCAGCCGGACGGCACGTGGGAGCTGCCTGAGGGGATGATCGAACGTATCGAGTCCTGCGGACTGATGGTCACCGTCGGATACTGGGTGCTGGAAGAGTCGTGCCGCCAGCTTGCGGCCTGGCAACAACGGGGCATCACGCTGCCGCTGTCGGTGAATCTTTCTGCGCTACAGCTGATGCACCCGACTATGGTGCCGGATATGCTCGAGTTGATCCATCGCTACCGCATCCAGCCCCACACGTTGATCCTGGAAGTCACCGAGAGCCGTTGTATTGACAATCCTGACGACGCTGTCGCCATTCTGAAACCGCTGCGTAATGCCGGGATCCGCATTGCGCTGGACGATTTTGGTATGGGGTATTCCGGCCTGCGTCAGCTCCAGCACATGAAAACCCTGCCGGTGGACGTCCTGAAAATCGACAAAACCTTTGTGAAAGGGCTGCCGGAGGATTGCAGCCTGGTGCAGGCCATTATCCAGATGGCGCACAGCCTGAACCTGCACGTGACTGCCGAAGGTATTGAGGCCGAAGCCCAGCGCGAGTGGCTGGCTGCGGCGGGTGTGGAGAGCGGTCAGGGCTTCCTGTTTGGCCGCGCCGTGCCGACGGATACCTTTGAGCGACGCTATCTCGCCGACGCTGGCAATAACGCAAAAGTGTAATTTTGTTGCTGGCTTGTGCGAGCCAGCTCAAAGTTCTTAACATTTGTGTTTCAAATTTGAACCCCGTTTATTTCTGTCCTGTTATGTGGGTGTTATTTTAAAGCCGCAGGTTAACCATAACCTTACAAAGCCTGTAGTTATTCTTTCCAGGGACACCCTATGAAAACCTCACTCTTCAAAAGTCTTTACTTCCAGGTCCTGACAGCCATCGCCATCGGTATTCTGCTCGGTCACTACTACCCGGAGCTGGGCGCGCAAATGAAACCGCTTGGCGACGCGTTCGTTAAGCTCATCAAAATGATCATCGCGCCGGTCATCTTCTGTACCGTGGTGACCGGTATCGCTGGCATGGAAAGCATGAAGGCGGTCGGGCGTACGGGGGCGGTTGCCCTGCTGTACTTCGAGATTGTAAGTACCATCGCGCTGATTATCGGCCTGATTATTGTCAACGTGGTACAGCCTGGCGCGGGCATGAACGTTGACCCGGCCACGCTGGATGCGAAAGCGGTGGCGGTTTACGCTGAACAGGCGAAAGATCAGGGGATTGTTGCCTTCCTGCTGGACGTGATCCCGAGCAGCGTGATTGGCGCGTTCGCCAGCGGAAATATCCTCCAGGTACTGCTGTTTGCCGTGCTGTTTGGCTTTGCCCTGCACCGTCTTGGCAGCAAAGGTCAGCTGATTTTTAACGTCATTGAAAGCTTCTCGCAGGTTATCTTCGGCATCATCAACATGATTATGCGTCTGGCCCCGATTGGTGCCTTTGGCGCGATGGCCTTCACCATCGGGAAATACGGCGTCGGCACGCTGGTACAGCTTGGCCAGCTGATTATCTGCTTCTACATCACCTGTATTCTGTTTGTGGTGGTGGTGCTCGGCTCCATCGCTCGTGCGACCGGCTTCAGCATCTTCAAATTTATCCGTTACATTCGTGAAGAGCTGCTGATTGTCCTCGGCACATCCTCTTCTGAGTCCGCGCTGCCGCGTATGCTCGATAAAATGGAAAAGCTGGGCTGCCGTAAGTCAGTGGTGGGGCTGGTTATTCCTACGGGCTACTCCTTTAACCTGGACGGCACCTCGATTTACCTGACGATGGCGGCGGTCTTTATTGCTCAGGCCACCAACAGCCACATGGATATCTTCCATCAGATTACGCTGCTGGTCGTCCTCCTGCTCTCCTCGAAAGGGGCGGCGGGCGTAACGGGTAGCGGATTTATCGTGCTGGCGGCCACTATCTCAGCGGTTGGCCATCTGCCGGTGGCGGGTTTGGCCCTGATCCTCGGTATCGACCGCTTTATGTCTGAAGCCCGCGCGTTAACCAACCTGATTGGTAATGGTGTGGCGACGGTTGTGGTGGCGAAGTGGGTAAAAGAGCTGGATCACAAGAAACTTAACGATACGCTGAATAATCGCACATCTGAGGACAAAACCCCCGGTTTATCCTCTTAATCCCTCATAAATGCCCGTATTCCCTTGTGGGGATGCGGGCACCTGCGCATAATAACCGCTCATACCTGTCATATTTCGACAAAATTTTTTTGGGTATATTTCGCTTCCGCCCGTGACGTTTAGCCGAACACGCTGTCTAATCGGAAGGTTTTCATCGTCATCTTTGAGTGCTCACGTCGCGAGACACTCTCTTTAACCAGGAATGTTGATCAGGGGTTCACATGCAGGGCACAAAAATTCGACTCTTAACCGGCGGTTTGCTGATGATGGCAGCAGCCAGTTATGTGCAGGCAGATGCGCTCCAGCCAGACCCGGCCTGGCAACAGGGAACACTGGCGAACGGATTCCAGTGGCAGGTGTTATCCACTCCGCAACGTCCGAGCGATCGCATTGAAATTCGTCTGGCTGTGAATACCGGCTCCCTCACTGAAAGCACCCAGCAGACCGGCTTAAGCCATTTTATTCCTCGACTGGCGCTCACCCAGAGCGGCAGTTTGCAGGCGGTTCAGGTGCGTTCTTTATGGCAACAGGCCATCGATCCTAAACGCCCGCTGCCCCCGGCTGTGGTCTCCTATGACTACACCATGTTTAATCTGAGCCTGCCCAACAACCGTAACGATCTGCTTAAAGAAGCGCTGACCTATCTTTCCGATGCCACCGGCAAACTGGCGATTACGCCTGAGACCGTAAACTATGCGTTGAGCAACAGCGACATGGTGGCGACCTGGCCGACGGATACCAAAGAAGGCTGGTGGCGCTACCGCCTGAAAGGGTCCACGCTGCTTGGCCACGACCCGGCAGAACCGCTGAAACAGCCGGTGGATCCAGAGCAGGTGAAATCTTTCTACCAGCAGTGGTACACCCCGGATGCCATGACCCTCATTGTAGTGGGCAACGTGGACAGCCGTGCGGTGATAGAGCAGATCAACAAAGCCTTTGGCGATCTAAAAGGGAAGCGTGAAACGCCCGCCCCTGTTCCTACTTTGTCCCCGCTGCGTCCTGAGACGGTCAGTATCATGACGGATACCGTGCGTCAGGATCGTCTTTCGATGATGTGGGATACCGCCTGGCAGCCGATCCGCGAGTCCTCGGCGCTGTTGCGTTACTGGCGTGCGGACCTGGCGCGTGAAGCGCTGTTCTGGCATGTTCAGCAGACGCTCAGCAAGAACAACGTGAAAGACATTGGTCTGGGCTTTGACTGCCGCGTGCTGTTCCAGCGCGCCCAGTGCGCCATTAACGTCGAATCGCCGGGTGATAAGCTGAATGCCAATCTCGGCGTGGTGGCGAAAGAGCTGGCTAAAGTGCGTAAAGAGGGCCTGTCTGAAGAGGAATTTAACGCGCTGGTGGCGCAGAAATCCCTCGAATTGCAGAAACTGTTTGCCACCTATGCCCGCGCCGATACCGATATCTTAATCAGCCAGCGCATTCGCTCCTTACAGAATCAGGTCGTGGATATCGCGCCGGAGCAGTATCAGAAATTGCGTCAGGATTTCCTGAACGGTCTGACCGTGGAGATGCTGAATCAGGATCTGCGTCAGCAGCTGTCTCAGGATATGGCGTTGATTCTGTTGCAGCCGAAAGGTGAGCCGGAATATGACATGAAAGAGTTAAAGGCCACCTGGAACGCCATCATGGCGACGCCGTCGCAGCCAGTACAGGCGGCGGCCGATGATTTGCACCAGGATGCGAGCGATATTCCGCAGGGCCAGTAAGGCCCTGCGTTCCCTCTCCCTGTGGGCTGAGGGATCCCCAGTAATTTTTTTATGCAGAAGCAATAAAGTTGCTTTCTAAATGACTGAGGGCTGTCAGCGATGCCCTGGTCCGGCTGTAAATCGCTGAGGCGTTTCCTGCAGGCCGGGGCGAGGCACAGGGATGCGCCGGGAGCCCGGGTCGCCAGGGTGGTGGCGACTGAGCCACCCTGGCACGTTCACCGGTCATGTCGTTACAGAGTAGCAAGGAACATAAAGTGAACGGAATGACCACCACCGCCGTATGTTCCCCTCACCCTAACCCTCTCCCCGGAGAGGCGAGGGGATTGCTCAGTGCTCGCATTAATTTGTGGGGAACCCTCAGCCCTGTGGGAGAGGGTTAGGGTGAGGGCATCAGCCCGCCCATTCCTTAAGCAGGCATCGCCTCGCGCGGAATAATCGCTCCGCGATACTGAATCACCGTGCTGGCCGTCAAGTGTCCGCGCTGCGCTGCCGCTTCTGGCGTACCTCCCGTCAAACGTACCGCCAGATACCCCGCGCTGAAAGAATCGCCCGCCGCAGTGGTATCGATCACTTTCTCTTTCGCCAGCTTCACCGCCGGCACCTCTGTCACGGCTTCACCCGCCACCGCCACCAGGCAAGACTCCGCCCCGCGCTTAATCACCACTTCGCTGACCCCAGCGGCCTGCGTCCGAGCGATGACCTCATCAACCGGCTTTTCACCCCACAGGGCATCTTCATCGTCCAGCGTCAGGAAGGCGATATCGGTGCATTCCAGCATCTGCTGATACACCTGCTGCGTCTCTTCACGGCTGGCCCAGAGGCGCGGACGGTAGTTGTTATCGAAAATCACCTTACCGCCGTTGGCACGGCATTCGCGCAGCAGTGACAGCAGCTTTTCACGGCTCTGCTGGCTCAGGATCGCCAGGCTGATCCCGCTCAGGTAGAGGTAATCGAAGGTGGCCAGCTCTTCGCAAATCGCAGCGGCGGCATCGCTTTCCAGCCAGAATTTGGCAGCCGCTTCATTACGCCAGTAATAGAAGGTGCGCTCGCCGGTACTGTCGGTTTCGATGTAGTACAAACCCGGCAGACGGTTTTCCATTCGCTGGATCAGCGAAGTTTCAACGTTTTCACCCTGCCAGGCCTCAAGCATCTGCTGGCTGAAGCTGTCCGTTCCCAGCGCGGTAACGTAGCTCACGCTCAGCGCGTCGGGGGCGACCTGACGGGCAATGTAAACGGAGGTGTTCAATGTATCGCCGCCAAAACCGCGGCTGACTTCCGCGCCTTTCTGGGACAGCTCAATCATGCATTCGCCAATCACGGCAATTTTCTTAGACATAGTCGTGAACCTGAACAGAGTAATTAAGAGTAGTGTGCGCTGTGTGTTTTTTACGGTCAACTATATTAAAACGACGTTCCATTATTTTTTTTGAGCCAGCGCGTGTTCCGGCATATTTCTGTCATCTTAATTTCATTTTCCCGCTGAATTGAACATAAAGTTCTCACCTGGCGGGCCGATAACTCAGTGACGAGTCCAGAAAGGCTATCCCATACAACAGGACATCCGAAATGAAGTCAGAGCAGGTTATCCAGCGGCTGAGCACTACGCCTGAGGCAAGTATTGAGAACTTGCAGGAGCATCGCTACTGGCTGCAATGTGAGCGAGCGTATACCTATCAGCCTATCTACCGTACTGACGGTCGGTTAATGGCAATTGAGGTGTTAACGGTCGTCACTCATCCATCGAACCCTTCGCAGCGTATCGCGCCGGACCGCTATTTTGCGGAGGTTGCCGTGCGTCAGCGCATCGACGTGCTGGAAGAGCAGTTGAGAATGCTGGCGACGAAGCAGGCGTTCTTCGAGCAGCACGGTATTCTGGCTTCGGTGAACGTGGATGGTCCAACCCTGATGGCGTTACGTCAGAATGCGACGCTGCAGGCGCTGATTGCCACCTTGCCGTGGATGCGCTTCGAGCTGGTGGAACATGTTCAGCTGCCGCAGGACTCCTCATTTGCCTCGATGTGTGAGTTTGGCCCGCTGTGGCTGGATGATTTCGGTACCGGTATGGCCAACTTCTCCGCCCTGAGCGAAGTGCGTTATGACTACATCAAAGTGGCCCGCGACCTGTTTATCATGCTGCGCCAGACACCGGAAGGACGGAACCTGTTTACGATGCTCCTGCAACTGATGAACCGCTATTGCCAGGGCGTCATTGTGGAAGGCGTAGAGACGCTGGAAGAGTGGCGCGACGTGCAAAATTCTCCGGCAGCGGCGGCACAGGGTTATTTCCTCTCTCGTCCTGTCCCCATGGATACCCTGGAAAAGGTGATAACCACCCTCTGATCTGCCCGCTTCCCTTTGTCTGAACTATAGTTTTAAAGGCAAGTTCATCAGGAAAGGGGACAACAATGACAAAAACAACCAGGGTGATTTCCTGGACAGCAGGGATTTTCTTGTTGCTGATCGTGGTCTTAATCATCATTATCGCCACGTTTGACTGGAACCGCCTCAAACCGACCATCAACCAGAAAGTCTCGACCGAGCTAAACCGCCCCTTCGCAATACGTGGCGATTTGGGGGTCGTGTGGGAGCGTCAGAAAGAGGAAACCGGCTGGCGAAGCTGGGTGCCCTGGCCGCACGTTCACGCTGACGACATCATTCTTGGCAACCCGCCGGACATCCCCGAAGTGACCATGATCCACCTGCCGCGCGTGGAAGCCACGCTGGCGCCGTTAGCCCTGTTAACCAAAACGGTGTATCTGCCGTGGATCAAACTTCAGCAGCCCGACGCGCGGCTGATTCGCCTGTCGGAGAAAACCAACAACTGGACGTTCGATCTCGCCAGCAGCGGCGATAAAGATCCGAATGCGCAGCCCTCTTCGTGGTCTTTCCGCCTCGACAATATTCTGTTCGATCGGGGGCGGATCGCCATTGACGATAAAGTGAGTAAGGCTGACGTGGAGATCCTCGTCGATCCGCTGGGCAAGCCGCTGCCGTTTAGCGAAGTGACGGGCAGCAAAGCCAAAGGCGATGACAGCAAAGCTGGCGATTACGTCTTCGGCCTGACAGCGAAAGGGCGCTACAACGGCCAGCCACTGACCGGTAAAGGCAAAATCGGCGGTATGCTGGCGCTCAGGAGCGAGGGTACGCCATTCCCGGTGCAGGCGGACTTCCGCTCGGGCAATACCCGCGTGGCGTTCGTGGGCACGGTTAACGACCCGATGAACATGGGCGGCGTCGACCTCCAGCTTAAGTTTGCCGGGGATTCGCTGGGTGAACTGTACGATCTCACCGGCGTGCTGCTGCCGGATACCCCGCCGTTTGAAACGGACGGGCGGCTGGTCGCAAAAATCGACGCTGAAAAATCGTCCGTCTTTGACTACCGGGGGTTCAACGGCCGCATCGGCGATAGCGATATACACGGCACGCTGACCTACACCACCGGAAAACCGCGCCCGAAACTGGAGGGGGACGTTGAATCCCGCCAGCTGCGTCTGGCCGATCTTGGTCCGCTGATTGGCGTAGATTCGGGTAAAGGCACGAAGTCAAAAGAGGTCAAAAAGGACGCTCAGCCTGCGGGTAAAGTGCTGCCCTATGACCGCTTCGAAACCGACAAGTGGGACGTAATGGATGCGGACGTGCGCTTCAAAGGACGTAAAATTGAGCATGGCAGCACGCTGCCGTTGAGCAACCTCTCGACCCATATCATCCTGAAAAACGCCGATCTGCGCCTGCAACCGCTGAAGTTTGGCATGGCCGGGGGAACCATTTCCTCGAATATCCACCTTGAGGGGGATAAAAAGCCGATGCAGGGAAGGGCGGAGATCCAGGCGCGTCGTCTGAAGCTGAAAGAGCTGATGCCGGACGTGGAGTTGATGCAGAAAACCCTCGGTGAGATGAACGGCGATGCGGATATTCGCGGCACGGGTAACTCTGTGGCCGCGCTGTTAGGCAGCGGAAACGGCAACCTGAAGCTGCTAATGAACGACGGGCTGGTGAGCCGTAACCTGATGGAGATCCTGGGGCTGAACGTCGGTAACTTCATCGTCGGACAAATCTTCGGAGACGATGAAGTGCGCGTAAACTGCGCGGCGGCAAACGTGGACCTGGTCAACGGTGTGGCGCGTCCGCAGATTTTCGCATTCGACACGGAAAACGCGGTTATCAACATCACCGGTACCGCCAGCATGGCGTCCGAGCAGCTGGATTTAACCATCGATCCGGAAAGTAAAGGCATTCGCATCATCACCCTGCGCTCGCCGCTCTACGTTCGCGGGACCTTCAAAGATCCGCAGGCGGGCGTGAAGGCCGGGCCGCTGATTGCGCGCGGTGCGGTTGCCGCCGCCCTCGCCACGCTGGTCACCCCTGCGGCGGCGCTGCTGGCGTTGATTTCGCCGTCAGAAGGCGAAGCGAATCAGTGTCGGACGATTTTGTCGCAGATGAAGAAGTAAGGTGTGGCCTGTTCTTGCCGGGTGACGCTGCGCTTACCCGGCCTACATGTGAATCGTAGGCCGGGTAAGGCGTAGCCGCCACCCGGCATTCGCTTACAGAGTCTGATGCTTAGTTTCGTGCGTCAGCAGCAGCGCAATCAGCGTCAACGCTGCCATTGCCGCCAGATAGACACCCACATAGAACAGACCATAGTTCGCCTGAAGCCACGTGGCGATATACGGGGCCACCGAGGCGCCCAGAATAGACGAAACGTTATAGGAGAACGACGCGCCGGTATAACGCACTTCAGTCGGGAACAGCTCCGGCAGCAGCGCGCCCATTGGGCCAAAGGTCAGCCCCATCAGGCTCAGACCAATCAGCAGATACGCCATCACCAGCGCAGGGCTACCTGAACCCAGCAGCGGCGGGAAGACAAACAGTGCGAACAGGATGATCAGCGAGGTGATGACGATCATGCTTGAACGACGGCCAAATTTATCCGCCAGCAGGCCCGCGATGGGCACCATCACGCCAAATCCAATAACCGCCATCATCAGCATCCACAGCACTTCGTTACGCGGCAGGCCCAGTCCGACCGGTACGGCGGCGGTACTGTAGGTCATGGAGTACACGGTCATGATATAGAACAGCGTGTAGGTCGCCAGCATGATGAACGTACCCAGCACGGTCACGCGGAGGTGTTTGGTCAGCAGCGTCCCCAGCGGAACTTTAACCTGCTTTTTCGCCGCGGCGACTTTAGCGAAGACCGGCGTCTCGTGCAGCGACACGCGCACGTACAGGCCAATCAGCACCAGCACGGCAGAGAAGACGAACGGAATACGCCAGCCCCAGCTCATGAACTGTTCATCGGTCAGCAGCCAGGAGAGGAGCAGGAAGGTGCCGTTCGCGAAGAAGAAGCCAATCGGCGCGCCCAGCTGTGGGAAAGAGCCATACAGGGCACGCTTACGCGCCGGGGCGTTCTCGGTCGCCAGCAGCGCCGCGCCGCCCCATTCCCCGCCCAGCCCCAGGCCCTGACCAAAGCGCGCCAGCGCCAGCAGCACAGGCGCCAGAATGCCGATAGTCTCATAGGTCGGCAGCAGGCCGATGGCGACGGTGGAGATCCCCATCGTCAGCAGTGAGGCAACCAGCGTCACTTTACGACCGACGCGATCGCCAAAGTGGCCAAAGACCGCTGAACCTATAGGACGCGCAACGAAGGCGATAGCAAAGGTAGCTAAAGACTGTAGCGTGGCTGCCGTCGGGTCGCCCTGCGGGAAGAAAATATGCGGAAAGACAATGACCGCAGCGGTGGCGTAAATATAAAAGTCGAAGAACTCAATGGCGGTGCCAATCAGCGATGCGACGACGACTTTATTGCGGGAGTTGACCGGAACGTGTTCCGCCCCTTCGTTAAGTGTGGTGGCTGTTGCTTGCATAATATTTTCTTATTTTTGGACGAACGAAGGGCCATATTAGGCACAGCAAAAGCGACATTTCAATCTGTAACAAAGGCGTGATATGGTCATAAAAGCAACAAAAAGCGGATAATTTTCAGGCCAGCGAAAACACTTCCATGAAATGCTTCACACATTTTAAATATCAGTCATTAAAACTGGTTTTGAGTTAAATAAAAGTTACGGTCTGGATTTATATGCTGAAATGATGAATCGGGCTGAAATATCAGCCCGACAGGACATCAGTGGTGGGTTTTTCCCGGCATGCGCGGGTCGTCTTTATACTCTGCGGTGGCGATCCACGCGGCACAGAACAGCGTCAGGCGAGCGAAGAAATAGAAGAAAGCCATCAGCCCCAGCACCGAACCAAAGGCCGCGCCGGAGGGGGACTTCACCAGCGATGGCAGCGTATAGGTCATCACAATTTTGATCACCTCAAAGCCAATGGCGGCAATCAACGTCCCACGGATCAGCGCCTTCTTGCGCGGCCGATGGCGGGGCAAACGCCAGAAGATCCAGAAGAACAGCAGGTAGTTAGCAAAGATGGAGATAGCAAGCCCTATACCGCGCCAGGCCGGTTTCAGCCATTCAATGTAGTCCAGATACAGCGCGGAGATAATCATCTGCTGCGCAGAACCGGCGACCGAGGTGATAGAGAGCGTGATGACCAGCGCCACCAGCAGACCAATCAGCGAGATAAAGTCGCGCAAATACTTCACCCATATCTTCTCCTGATCCTGCGGCGTACGCTCCCAGACGTCACGCGACTGGGCGCGAATGGCCTCACGCAGGTTGCCCATCCAGTTAACCCCGGAATAGAGCGCAATCAGCAACCCGACGATACCCACGGTGGTACGCTGCTGCACGGCGGTATTGATGGTGCTTTTGAGCGTCGTGGCGAGCGTCTGGTCGCTGACGTTGGTCAGGATCTTATTGAAGATGTCCTGCAACAGCGTCGGGTGAGACGCCAGCACAAAACCGGCGGCAGCAAACGACACCATCAGGATGGGGATCATCGACAGGAAAGAGAAGTAGGTGATCGCCGCGCCAAACTGATTTCCCATGCGGTCGTTAAAGCGCTCAGCGGCGCGGATCAGGTGAGCAATCGCGGGTATCTGCTGAATTTTTTCGGCTATGCCGGTCACGGTACCCAGCGCTTTGCTGGTCGTTCCAGGCTCCTTCGGCGCTTCAGGCTCGTTATCCATCTTTTTGATGGGTTCATAATCTAAATGTTGAGTCGGTCGTTGCGGGTTATTTTCCGGCGTCACGCGCATTTTCCTTTTCGTTGAGCTGGATGTTACTGAATTATAGCTTGCGACTAGTCCACGTAACTTTTTGTGAGTTCGGTAAGCCACTCCATAAACACATGCACCCGACGGGAGAGGTTACGGCGGTGGGGATAAATGAGGGAGACGGGCATTGGTTCAGCCCGATTTTGCGGCAGGATCTCAACGAGTTTTTTCGTGCGCAGGGCATCACGCACCCCGACGCGCGGGACCTGAATAATGCCAAGCCCGGCGATACAGGCGGCCTGGTAGGTTTCCGTGCTGTTAACCGTCAAAACGCCTCCCGTTTTTATCCACTGGGTCGCGCTGCCGTTGAAATACTCAAAACCCAGAGGACGGGTGCCCAGCGTGGCGGAGTAATGAATGAGGGCGTGTGAGCCCAAATCATCCAGCGTCTCAGGGTAGCCGAATCGCGTGAGATAATCCGGGCTGGCGCAGTTAATCACTGAAAGCTTCCCAAGCGGGCGGGCGATAAGCCCGGAGTCCTTCAAGTTTCCCACGCGAACCACGCAGTCAAATCCTTCGCGGATGACATCGACCAGACGATCGCTGCTGCTCAGCTCAAGCTCAATGCCGGGAAACTGTTGTAAAAATGCAGGCAGTTTCGGAATGACGACATTTCGTGCAATGGCAACGGGCATATCCACACGTAGCCGACCGCTGATGGTGGAAGGGTCGTGCAGAAACATGCCGTCCAGTTCGTCCAGATTCATCAGCAGATCTTTTGCGCGTTCGTAATAAACCATGCCGTCCTGCGTCAGGCTGACGCGGCGGGTAGTGCGGTGCAGCAGCTGCGTGCCAAGCGCGTTTTCCAGGGCCTGGATCTGTCGCGATACGCTCCCCTTCGGCAGGCTCAACGTCTCCGCCGCGCGGGAAAAACTCTCCAGTTCCGCGACCCGAAGGAAAAGCTGCATTGCGTGTATTTTATCCATAGATGTTGGTCATTGTTGTTGTGAATGAAACAGTGAAGCGCTGACGGCACTATTTATTGATTTTCTACCATCTAATAAGCTCTTTCTCAATCTTCATCACAGCCGAAACGAGGTGAATTATGAGTGAACGTATTGCTTTAGTGACGGGCGGTAGCCGCGGCCTGGGTAAAAATGCCGTTTTGAAGCTGGCCGCGGAAGGGACCGGCATCATTCTGACCTGGAATAACAGCCAGCAGGAGGCGCAGGACGTTGTGCGCGAAATCGAGGGAAAAGGCGGAAAAGCGGCAGCATTGCAGCTTAACGTCGGCGATACGGCAAGCTTTTCGCGCTTTGCTCAACAGGTGAAGGATACCCTTAAACACGTCTGGCAACGTGACACCTTTGACTATTTAGTGAACAACGCAGGCACGGGGTTATACGCACCCTATACCGAGACGACAGAGGCGCAGTTTGATGATGCGCTGAACATTCACTTCAAAGGGCCGTTTTTCCTCACGCAACAGCTGCTGCCGCTGATAAAAGACGGAGGGCGGATCCTGAACGTCTCCAGCGGACTGGCCCGTTTTACTCAGCCCGGTTCAGGCACCTACGCGGCAATGAAAGGGGCGATGGAGGTGCTGACCCGCTATCAGGCAAAAGAGCTTGGCGCGCGCGGGATTTCCGTCAATATCATCGCGCCTGGCGCGATTGAAACCGACTTTGGGGGCGGACGCGTGCGGGATAATGCGGAGCTTAACCAGCTGCTGGCTTCGCAGACGGCGCTGGGACGCGTGGGCCTGCCCGATGATATTGGTGATGCCATTGCGGCGTTGCTCAGTGACAAACTGGGCTGGATGAATGCGCAACGTATTGAAGTTTCAGGCGGTATGTTCCTGTAATGTTCAGACTTAAGGGGGAGGGAACCCTCTTAAGGAAATCCTTAAATCAGGTGTGTCTAAATGATGAAAGATATAAAGAGAGCTGGGTGAATTGTAACCTCTCCATTCATTGAGTTTTTTCTTAAAAAATGCCTCTGTAGAATCTCCCTTCGCTATTCTCAGAGGAGTAATACGATGCGAGTAATCATGTTTGACAGGCAGTCATTATTTATTCATGGAGCGAAGTGCAGTTTGCAGAAATTAATTCCGGAAATAGATTTGACAGGAACTCGTCAGACTGATGAATTATGGGCACACTTATCCGCGTCACCTTCCGCTATCGTCATGATAGATGGGTATTTAATTCATGATAACGGTGTGGCTTTACCGGAAGAGATTATGAATCGTTTTCCAACAGCGCGCGTGGTGCTGGTGTTAACGAAAAAAGAGCCTCGCTGGGTTGAGCAAATGCTACAGCGCAACGTGGTGGCAATAATCCCTCGTAATGCGAATCCCGAACGCTTTTCCGCCGTGCTGGATTCTGTATCGCGAGGGATGGTCTGTTTTCCCGGCGAGTGGATGAACCAGCACTCCTCTCATGATGAGCTGTCATTGTTAAGTGAGCGCCAGCGTGAGGTATTGAAATTACTGGCGGCCGGAGAGTCAAATAAAGAGATAGGTCGTAATCTCAATATCAGTGCGGCAACGGTAAAAGCCCATCTTGAGACGCTTTTCCGTCGTCTTGATGTCAAAAACCGGACGCAGGCCGCGATGTACTATACCCGGGCGACGGCCTGAAGGATCTTCTCTGGCAGAGGGGAATCTTCCCCAAAACTGAAGAGCGTTAATACCAGTGCATCATGCTGCTGTTGGGTTAATGGGCGTTTGTTCATTTCCCGCAGCAGCGACTCACATAAATGAATATCATTGAAAAGCAAATTCTCCGCCTCAGTCGGCGTGATGAGGCCGTTAAATTTTTCCCACTGGCGAATCACGTGACCGTAACCTATAACCCATATTCCCTTTTCGTCACGGTATTTCTCCAGGGAAAGACCCTGCTGTTTTTTAATTAATGCGATTGCAGCAGAAGATATCTGCATTGCATAACCCGTCATAAGCGTTTCCTCTTTATGGCGGAACTATAAAGGGAAAACAGCCCGGGGAATATCCGCCAAATGGCCGTTGATCAGGTTTTACTGAACGGATATTCCTTTTTCAGTAAACCGAATAGCCAGTCGTTATGCCATTGCCCTGAAAGGAAATAACTCTCGCGCAACTCACCTTCCAGCTGAAAACCTGTTTTTTCCAGCAGTCGCCTTGAGGCGATATTTCCCGCCGTCACGGTCGCGGTGAGCCGACGGATATTGCCCTGGGTCAGCGCGAAATCACACACCGCCCGCAGAGATTCAAAGCCGTAACCTTTTCCCTGCGCAGAGGGCGCAAAGAGAAAACCGACTTCGGCACAATCTGCTTCCCGGTGCACATAGCCGGTTACGCCCAGCGGCGTCTGGCTGGCCGTCTCACGCACCACCAGGCAGAGCCAGTGCGAGCTGCCCGGTGCCCACGGCAACAGACGAGACACAAAGGCCTCCCGAATGTCAGCCTCGCTACGCTCATGGGCGACAAAACGCATCACGTCAGGATTTTGCTGTAGCGACAGAAAAAAGGGCCAGTCTTGCTCTTGCAGCGGCAAGCAGGTGAGACGCGCGGTGGTTAAGGCGGGCATGACGATCCTCCGGAGACATTGCAAATGATTATAGGGTTGTCACTTTATTTCAACAGAAAGTCAGGTATGTTTAACCTCCTATAAATAAAAAGAAAAACGACTTTTAATGCCGCTTTGGCGGTACTCATTGTCTCTCAAGGAAAACAATGATGATTAGCTCATCGCATCATACCCGCGAACAGTTTGAACACTGTCTGGCGGCGATCCGCCAGGCGTCTGTTGAAATCTTACTTCTGTTGAATGTACATGTTTCTGAAGGAAAAGATCCACGCTGGTTTCTGGAACAACTGGATAGCGCCCGCCTGGGGCTGGGCGGGTGGGGCGCCGTAGCCAGAAAGCTGAACCTGAATGATGCGGAAATGACAGCCTTTACGCTGCAATTACGCTTGCTTCAGCAGCGCGTTCCCCAGTATGAAAGCGGGCAGGATGTCAGCGAAAACCAGCTGATTGCGGCGATGCGCTTCGTCACATCCCTTGAATATCTGCGTCTGCAACAGCCCCTTCTGACCTACGATACCGGGAGGGTGCCAGACAAGGCGAGCCAGCTCCAGGCGCAGAAACAGGTGCGTGCCATTGAGCTGATGATAAAAGGATTGATACAGCAGGCATGGCCCGATCCGGTGAGGCTGAATAATCATCTTAAGACCTTGTTTAATGCTGAACGTGTGCGTCGCTGGCTGAAAAACGGTGAAATTAATGATGTTCTGAGCGGCATGTTATTTAGTGAGCTGGCCCAGCTGCTGGTGGATAAGAAAGAATTTAGCCGCTACTACGCGTCGCTGTTTAACGCCCCGGACATGCTGACGCTGCTGGTAGAACCCCGCAAAACCCTGCAAACCTTCCTCGAAGATATCCGTCAAATCCGCAACAGCATCACCGTGCAGCAGCCGTTGAGCGGGGCGCAAATCCAGCTGCTCGACAGCTATTACATGCAGATCACCCGCTCCGTTCAGCGCGCGTTTGAGGAAGGGCGGACACGCGTTAACCCGGCGGCGCTGATGGCGGTGGATGAAAGCGAGCTGCATGCATTCTGGGAAAAGGCGCAAAAAATAGACCGCACCACAGGCGGCGATCTGTTTGAAGTGCGTGACAGCATAGAGAAACCGACTCAGCGCGCCGCGCGTACGCCAGAGCAGCGCGAACAGCTGATTTCCGGCGTGCTGTGGGGAGCGGTTGGCGTGATGGTTATCGCGATTGTCGTGGGGGGATTCTGGCTGGTGACCAGCAGTAAACCGCAGCCGGCTGTGGCCAGCACGGCATCTCCCGCGCCGGTGCAGGAGATGCGCGAAACGCCTTCCTCGCGAGAAACGCTGACGCGCATGGGTGTCACCTGGGATGAGAACAACTTCCGTTCAGCGATTAGCCGCAATGATACCCGCGTGGCGCTCCTGTTCTTGCAGGGTGGCATGGACTGGAAAATGTCATGGACGGAGGAGGCATTGTCGGCAGGCTACGATGACGTGCTGGAAGTGATGTTGCGCTACCGCCTGCAAATGACAGAGCAAAAGCCCTGCCGACGCTTTATTAATACGCTTAGCCATGCGATGGCGAACGGCGAATCGCTGACGTCTATGCGTAAGCAGTACCTGAAAGCATTCTGTACCGTCCCGGCGGTAGTGAAACGTCAGCAGCACGACGCCGATATGGCAACGCGCCGCGCGAAGACGCAGCCCGATGCCAGTACAAAAAAATGGCAGTCCATCCAGACTGCCATTTATGAGGTGATTCGTTAACTTTTCCCTCTCCCCTCAGGGGAGAGGGTCAGGGTGAGGGGCAAGGCTCAAGGTTCACCATATAACCCAATCAACCGCCGCACCACCCCATTCGTCCAGCCGAAGCCATCCTGCAATGGATACTCCCCCCCGCCACCTTCGCGTGGCGTGCTGCTGGCGATGTGGTACTTCTCAATCAGCTTATGATGGGTTTTGTAGTAATGGTTTACCGTGTGCAGCCAGCTCCAGGCGATCTCATCCCCCAGCGAGTCGTTGCCGTACTGCTTGAACCCCTGGATCGCCATCCATTGTAGCGGTGCCCAGCCGTTCGGCTTATCCCACTGCTCACCTGTTTCATATTCGGTGGCGAGAATACCGCCCGGCGTGAGCAGACGGGCTTTAACGGCATCGGACAGCCGTTCAGCCTGCTCATGCGTCGCCATGCCCACATACAGCGGCACAATGCTGGCCGCAGAGAACAGCGCCAGGGCTTCACGGCGCCAGTCGTAATCACGATAACAGCCGTTCTCTTCGTCCCACAGATAGCGGTTCACCGCCGCGCGCCGGTCGCTGGCTTTCTGGCGGAATAGTTCAGCCGTCTCTTTATCCCCTTTCGACGCTGAGATATTGGCGATAGCGCTCTCCAGTTTGAACAGGAATGCGTTCAAATCGATGGGGATAAATTGCGTCGTGCGGATACTGGCCAGCCGCGCAGGATCGCGCAGCCAGCGGGACGAGTAATCCCATCCTGAGGCTGCCCCGGCGCGCAGGTCGCGATACACCTCGTTCGGCGGACGACCGGAATGACGGGCGGTTTCAACGTCCTCAATCCAGGATTCATCCCGTGGCGTATCGCGATCGTCCCAGTAGCGGTTGAGCAATGAGCCATCTGGCATGCGCACCGCACTGCGATAGGCCTGGTTGAGCAGCAGCGATTCCGCCCCGTCCATCCAGAAGGCGTACTCCATCTTGAGATGCTCAAGATAGCGCTTCGCCCCGCGCACGCCGTCCTCTTCAAACAGCTCCACCATCAGGGCAAAAACCGGCGGCTGGGAGCGGCTGAGGTAGTAGGTGCGGTTGCCGTTCGGGATATGTCCGTAGCGCTCAATCAGCCAGGCGAAGTTATCGGCCATGCATTTCAGCAGATCGTTACGACCGCTTTCTGCCAGCCCCAGCATGGAGAAATAAGAATCCCAGTAGTAGGTCTCGCTGAATCGCCCGCCGGGCACAATATAGGCCTGCGGCAGCGCCAGCAGCGACGACCACGGGATATGATCCTGCGGCTCGCGCGTCAGCACCGGCCACAGGTTATCAATGTGTTCTTTCAGGGAGAAGCCGGGATCAGAGACATACTCTTTACTGTAGTCCTCCGGCAGCCAGAAGTGATTCTCCACAAAGCGCGCCAGGTCAAAATCCCGATGACGACGCACTTTACGGTAGCGGATCAGGATATCCAGCGGGTCCATTTTCGGCGCGCAGTCTGGGAAAGTTTTGCTGTCCGCAAACAGCCGTGTCGACTGCACATGTTCGAACAGTTCAAGATAACGATCGGCAGGCGTCAGGGCATCGGAGGCAGGTAGCCCCTCGATCATTTCGGGTTCCGGCTCCGCCTCAATCATTTCATCCAGTTTCAACTCGCAGGGATCGGTCTCGTAGCGCAGCTCTTCTGCAATCTCGAACTCGATGTTCTCGGTAGCCTGTAGTTTCTGGTTGAACATGGTGATAAGGACCTCCGGTTGTGTGTTCTAAAAGACAGGTTTTTCCGGGCGTCTTATAAGCGTAGACATTCGCTTCGGTGGATGTGGAGGGATATGTGCGGTAGATCACGATTTTCGGAGCATTCGTTTTGCAACGATTTATGAATGTTAAAAAAATGCCCCTTTGAAGAGGGGCATCAATATCAACGCATTGTTACAAACTCTTCTGCCGCAGTGGGGTGGATCGCCACGGTGTTATCGAAGTCTTTTTTCGTTGCGCCCATCTTCAGCGCCACCGCAAAGCCCTGCAGGATCTCGTCCATGCCAAAGCCTATGCCGTGGATGCCGACGATCTTCTCGTCCGGGCCCACACAGACCAGCTTCATGCGGCACGGCTGACGGTGCGAGGTGACCGCGGTATACATCGCGGTAAACGCCGATTTATACACTTTCACCTGATCGTCGCCGTACTGCTCACGCGCCTGCGGCTCGGTTAAGCCGACGGTGCCGATTGGCGGGTGGCTGAAGACCACGGTCGGGATGTTGCTGTAATCCAGATGTTCGTCCGGCTTGTTGTTAAACAGACGCTCGGAAAGACGACGCCCCGCGGCCACGGCAACCGGCGTCAGTTCTACGGCACCTGTGTTATCACCAACGGCATAAATACCCGGTACGCTGGTGTTCTGGAACTTATCAACGACGATGTAGCCTTTTTCATTGGTTTTCACCCCGGTTGCGGCCAGGTTGAAGTTGTCGGTGGCCGGTTCACGACCAATCGCCCAGATCAGGCAATCAACGGTCTGGCTGCGGCCATCTTCCAGCTCCAGGGTCAGGCTACCGTCCGCATTTTTAACCACCGCTTTTGGCACGGCGTTGGTGTGCAGGGTTGGGCCTTCGGCGTTCATCACCTCGACCAGCGTGTCGACGATTAGCGGATCAAAGCTACGCAGCGGCGCGTGTTTACGCACAAACAGGTGCGCTTCCGCCCCAAGGCCGTTAATCACGCCAGCAAGCTCAACCGCGATGTAACCCGCGCCTACAATGGCAACGCGCTCTGGCAGAGCAGGCAGCTCGAAGAACCCGTCGGAGTCGATACCGTATTCCGCGCCAGGAATGTTCGGATGGCTCGGACGGCCACCGGTGGCGATCAGGATGTGATCGGCGGTGATCGTCTCGCCGTTCACTTCGATCGTCTTCGCATCCACGAAACGGGCGAAGCCGCGGATCACGTCGACGTTATTCTTGCCCAGCACGTTATCGTACGAGGTGTGAATACGGTCGATATAGGCGGTACGGCTGGCGATCAGCTTATCCCAGTCGAAGTGGTTGATGGTGGTGTCAAAGCCGTAGTCCGGGCCATACATATGGATAGCTTCACGGATTTGCGCGGCATGCCACATCACTTTCTTCGGTACACAACCCACGTTTACGCAGGTGCCGCCGAGTTCTTTGGCTTCAATCAGCGCACCCTTCTGGCCGTACATGGCCGCACGGTTGATGGAGGCGATGCCGCCGCTGCCGCCGCCGATTGCGATGTAGTCATAATGCTTAGTCATAGCTTTTGTCCTTAATCGTGAATTGCCGCGATTGTATACCTGAAATCAATAGGTTCCACCGATGGCTGCGATTACTCCGGCACGATCCAGCTTACGGTGGCGTGGCCCGTACCGGCTGGCACCAGCGTTTTGTGCAGCCACGGCAGCACGTTGTTCATCTGCGCTTCGAGCTTCCACGGCGGGTTAATCACAATCATGCCGGACGCGGTCATGCCGCGCTGGTCGCTGTCGGGGCGCACCGCCAGCTCAATCTGCAGGATTTTGCGGATGCCGGTCGCCTCCAGATCCTTGATCATGCGCTTAATTTGCGCGCGTAGCACTACCGGATACCACAGGGCATAGGTTCCGGTCGCAAAGCGTTTGTAACCTTCGTTGATACCGGCCACCACCGCCTGATAGTCGGTTTTGATTTCGTACGGCGGGTCGATCAGCACCAGGCCGCGACGCGAAACCGGCGGTAGTTTGGCTTTTAGCTGCTGGTAGCCATCGGCTTTGTCCACGCGGGCGCGGTTATCTTTCTGAAACTCAGCGCGCAGCAGCGGGAAGTCGCTTGGGTGCAGCTCGGTCAACTGGAGGCTGTCCTGCTCGCGCAGCAGCTGGCGGGCAATCAGCGGAGAGCCAGGGTAATAGCGCAGCTGGCCGTTGCGGTTGAAATGATTCACCACGCCGATGTACGGCTCCAGTTCGGCAGGCAGATCGTCCTGCTGCCAGATACGGGCGATGCCTTCCAGATATTCACCGGTACGCTCGGCATGTTCGCCGCTCAGCTGATAACGGCCCGCCCCCGCGTGGGTGTCCAGGTAGAGAAACGGCTTGTCTTTCTCTTTAAGCGCTTCAATGATCAGGCTCTGAACGGTGTGTTTAAGGACGTCGGCGTGGTTGCCAGCGTGGAAGCTGTGGCGATAACTGAGCATGGGTAATGATTTTCCGCTGAATTGACGATTTGCCACAGTTTACAGCAGAACGGCACAGATTACCCGTAGGCCCGGTAAGCGCAGCGCCACAGGGCGTTTTTCGACAACCTCCGGCATTGAAATCCTCTACACTTAACCCCATTACAGAAAACAATATGCACAGCGCCGGATGCGCGCTTCATTCATCTATTTCAACAGGACAGCGTTTATGACCAATCCATTACTGACGCCTTTTTCGTTGCCACCGTTTTCTAAAATCCTCCCTGAGCATGTGGTTCCAGCCGTTACCCAGTCGCTGGAAAACTGCCGCGCGGCGGTAGAGAACGTGGTCGCGCAGGGCGCGCCGTACACCTGGGAAAATCTGTGTCAGCCGCTGGCCGAAGTGGACGACGTGCTGGGGCGCATTTTCTCCCCGGTGAGCCACCTGAACTCGGTGAAAAACAGCCCGGAGCTGCGTGAAGCCTACGAACAGACCCTGCCGCTGCTCTCCGAGTACAGCACCTGGGTCGGCCAGCACGAGGGGCTCTACAAAGCCTACCGCGACCTGCGCGACGGCGACCATTATGCCGAACTGAACACGGCGCAGAAAAAATCGGTTGATAACGCGCTGCGTGATTTCGAACTGTCCGGGATTGGCCTGCCAAAAGAAAAACAGGTTCGCTACGGCGAAATCGCTGCGCGCCTGTCCGAGCTGGGCAACCAGTACAGCAACAACGTCCTCGACGCCACCATGGGCTGGACGAAGCTGATTACCGATGAATCCGAACTGGCCGGTATGCCGGAAAGTGCGCTGGCGGCGGCAAAAGCCCAGGCCGAAGCGAAAGAGCAGGAAGGCTTCCTGTTAACGCTGGATATCCCAAGCTATCTGCCGGTGATGACCTACTGCGACAACCAGGCCCTGCGCGAAGAGATGTACCGCGCCTACAGCACCCGCGCCTCCGATCAGGGGCCGAATGCCGGTAAGTGGGATAACAGCCCGGTGATGGCGGAGATCCTCGCCCTGCGCCACGAGCTGGCACAGCTGCTGGGCTTCGACAGCTACGCGGATAAATCCCTCGCCACCAAAATGGCCGAGAACCCACAGCAGGTGCTCGACTTCCTGACCGATCTGGCGAAACGCGCCCGTCCTCAGGGTGAAAAAGAGTTAGCTCAGCTGCGCGCCTTTGCGAAAGCGGAGTTCGGCGTGGACGAGCTTCAGCCGTGGGATATCGCATACTACAGCGAAAAACAGAAACAGCACCTCTACAGCATCAGCGACGAACAACTACGTCCGTACTTCCCGGAAAACAAAGCCGTCAACGGTCTGTTCGAGGTAGTAAAGCGCATCTACGGCATTACCGCGAAAGAGCGTACCGATATCGACGTCTGGCATCCGGACGTGCGCTTCTTCGAGCTGTATGACGAGAACAACGAGCTGCGCGGCAGCTTCTATCTCGATCTCTACGCGCGTGAGAACAAGCGCGGCGGGGCGTGGATGGACGACTGCGTGGGCCAGATGCGTAAAGCGGATGGTTCCCTGCAAAAACCTGTTGCCTACCTGACCTGTAACTTCAACCGTCCGGTGAGCGGCAAACCTGCTCTGTTTACCCACGATGAAGTGATCACCCTGTTCCACGAGTTCGGTCACGGCCTGCACCACATGCTGACCCGCATCGAAACCGCTGGCGTCGCCGGTATCAGCGGTGTGCCATGGGATGCGGTCGAGCTGCCAAGCCAGTTTATGGAGAACTGGTGCTGGGAGCCGGACGCGCTGGCGTTTATCTCCGGTCATTACGAAACGGGCGAACCGCTGCCGAAAGAACTGCTGGATAAAATGCTGGCGGCGAAAAACTACCAGGCGGCGATGTTTATCTTGCGTCAGCTGGAGTTCGGCCTGTTCGACTTCCGCCTGCACGCCGAGTTCAGCCCGGAGCAGGGGGCGAAAATCCTCGAAACCCTGGCTGAGATTAAAAAGCAGGTTGCCGTCATTCCAGGCCCGACCTGGGGACGCTTCCCGCACGCGTTCAGCCATATCTTCGCAGGCGGGTACGCCGCAGGCTACTACAGCTACCTGTGGGCCGACGTGCTGGCGGCGGATGCCTTCTCACGCTTCGAAGAAGAGGGGATTTTCAACCGCGAAACCGGTCAGTCGTTCCTCGACAACATCCTGACGCGCGGCGGTTCAGAAGAGCCTATGGAGCTGTTCAAACGCTTCCGTGGCCGTGAGCCGCAGCTGGATGCGATGCTGGAGCATTACGGAATCAAAGGCTGATTGCTACGTGAAGATCTGCTTAGTAGATGAAACAGGCGCCGGTGACGGCGCCTTATCTGTTCTGGCGGCCCGCTGGGAGCTGGAACATGATGAAGAGAACCTGATGGCGCTGGTGATGACGCCGGAACATCTGGAGCTGCGCAAGCGCGATGAGCCAAAGCTTGGCGGGATTTTTGTCGATTTTGTCGGCGGCGCGATGGCGCACCGGCGTAAGTTCGGCGGCGGTCGCGGCGAAGCGGTGGCCAAGGCGGTTGGCATTAAAGGGAGCTATCTTCCGGACGTGGTGGACGCCACGGCGGGGCTGGGGCGCGATGCGTTTGTGCTGGCCTCGGTGGGCTGCCGTGTGCGGATGCTGGAGCGTAATCCGGTTGTCGCCGCGCTGCTCGACGACGGGCTGACGCGAGGCTACGCGGACCCGGAAATCGGCTCGTGGTTACAGGAACGTTTGCAACTTATTCATGCCTCCAGCCTGACGGCGCTGACCGATATCACCCCGCGCCCGCAGGTGGTCTATCTCGACCCGATGTTCCCGCATAAGCAGAAAAGCGCGCTGGTGAAGAAAGAGATGCGGGTGTTTCAGTCGCTGGTGGGGCCAGATTTAGATGCCGATGGCCTGCTGGAGCCGGCTCGTCAACTGGCGACGAAGCGGGTGGTGGTGAAACGTCCTGACTATGCGCCGCCGCTGGCGGACGTTGCGACCACTAACGCGGTGACCACCAAAGGGCATCGCTTTGATATCTACTCAGGTACGCCGGAATAAAAAAAAGCCGGGTGGCGGCTTCGCCTTGCCCGGCCTACATTCAGTGCCGCTTGTAGGCCCGGTATGCGTTAGCGCAACCGGGCTTTTTTGCACTTACTCGTCTTCTTCGTCACGCAGTGGAACAATCAGCATATCCACGTGTACGGTGTTAATCAGCTGACGTGCGGAAGACATCAGTTTGCTCCAGAAGTCCTGATGGTGACCGCATACCACCAGGTCCATATCGTATTTCTTAATCGCATCAACCAGCACCTGGCCCAGATCGCCGCTACCGCTTAAGGTTTCAGTGATTGGATAGCCCGCGTTGGTAGAAAGCTCGCTCAGCGCGTGGTGAGTCTCTTCGGAGATGCGTTTCTGCATATCGCCGAGATTCACGTCGATCAGACCGGTGTAGAGGTCGGAGTAATTCACATCAACATGAATCAGCGAAACTTTCGCGTTGTAGGGGCGTGCCATGGATACTGCTTTATCAACCAGCACTTTACTCTCCGGGGAGAGGTCTACTGCGATAAGAATGTGTTTGTAAGCCATAGTGTTACTCCTTCCTTAAGTTATCGATGACTAAATGGGAAAGCCGTCGTCTGATGCTTTCATTACGGCCCAGTTAAACATATTTTTCAAGCTTTGGTGTTGATAACGATTAACCTTGTGGCAAAAAAATTAACGGATCTCCTACACTATTTAATGAGCCGTTCGGATATTAAAACGCGAACCGGATCGACTTTTAGTCATTCTTTCACTGAACTGTCTGTCAGGGCATTGGGGTGCGGTAGCTCAGGAGCCTTGCTTCGTGGGTGGACGCCGGGGAGGATGTATGATTAGCACCGTCGCATTGTTTTGGGCGTTATGCGTGGTTTGCATAGTGAATATGGCGCGCTACTTCTCATCGTTACGTGCGCTGTTAGTGGTACTTCGTGGTTGCGATCCGTTGCTTTATCAATATGTGGACGGTGGAGGGTTCTTCACCTCGCACGGACAGCCCAGCAAGCAGATGCGTCTGGTGGGGTATATCTACTACCAGCGCTACCGCGATCACCACGATGAAGAGTTTATCCGTCGCTGCGAGCGCCTGCGTCGTCAGTTCATTTTGACCAGCGCCCTGTGTGGTCTGGTTGTGGTGAGTATGATTGCGCTGATGATATGGCACTGAGCATAAAAAAAGCGGGCCAGTTTCCTGACCCGCTTTTTTGTCGCCTTCAGCCGATTAAATTAGCTTCAGCGAAATCCAGTACAGACCGCCAGACAGCAGGATGGACGCCGGGAGGGTGAACACCCAGGCCATCAGAATGTTGGTCACGGTTTTACGCTGCAAACCGCCGCCGTCAACAATCATGGTACCTGCCACGGACGAAGAGAGTACGTGGGTGGTGGAGACTGGCATACCGGTGTAGCTCGCCAGACCGATAGACACTGCCGCCGTCATCTGCGCGGACATGCCCTGAGCATAGGTCATGCCTTTCTTACCGATCTTCTCACCGATGGTGGTCGCCACACGACGCCAGCCAATCATCGTACCGATACCCAGCGCCAACGCGACCGCCATGATGATCCAGATTGGCGCGTACTCAATGGTGTTGAGCATATCGCCTTTCAGTTTCTTCAGCAGACGCTTATCGTCAGCATTGACCTCTGGCAGCTTCGCGACTTTATCGGTCACGTCGGAGATACAGAGCATGATACGACGCAGCTGACCACGCTGTTCTACAGCCAGTTTGTCGTAGCTTTCGATATCGGCCAGCATGCCTTTCGCACGTTCCAGCGCGTTAATCGCGTTTGCCGGGTGGCAATGGAACTCGCCCGGTGCAGTCAGTGCGCCAGAGTCAGGAGAAGGGATCAACTGGTCTACGCCGGTCGCTTTCTTCAGCAAATCAGGATGCTGCTGGAAGTAAGTCTCAACGTTGTTTACCGCATCACGGGTACGGGTGATCTCATAGCCAGAGGCGTTCATGTTAACCACGAAGCCTGCCGGTGCGACGCCAATCAGAACCAGCATCACCAGACCGATACCTTTCTGACCATCGTTCGCGCCATGAGAGAAGGCGACACCGATAGCGGAAATGATCAGCGCGATACGCGTCCAGAACGGCGGCTTTTTCTTGCCGTCTTTCTTCTCACGCTCTGCTGGCGTCAGGTGGATACGTGCACGTTTCTTCGTGTTGCTCCAGTAGCGACGCAGGATGAAAATCAATCCACCTGCTACCACCAGACCGACGATAGGGGAGATGATCAGAGAGCCGAAAATACCCAGTACTTTAGGAAGGTTCAGCGCATCAACAACCGATGTACCGGTCATCAGGGCGTTAGTTAAACCGATACCGATAATCGCGCCGATAAGGGTGTGAGAGCTGGATGCCGGCAGGCCGAAATACCAGGTACCGAGGTTCCAGATAATCGCAGCAAGCAGCATTGAGAACACCATGGCCAGGCCATGACCGGAACTCACGTTAAGCAGCAGATCCGTTGGCAGCATATGCACAATGGCATAGGCAACGCTCAGTCCGCCCAGGAGGACACCAAAAAAGTTAAATACCGCCGCCATAACGACCGCAAGCTGCGATCGCATTGCGCGAGTGTAGATAACCGTTGCAACTGCGTTTGCAGTGTCGTGGAAGCCATTGATCGCTTCGTAAAACAGCACAAAAACCAGAGCAAGCAATAATAAAAGCCCGGTATGTAAATCCAGGCCGGCAAACAAATGTAGCATAGGACGTTACGCCATTTTGAGGACATGAACGCGGCGCATTATCCAGGACAAATGCGCAACGGGCAAAGTGAAATATAGACTTTTTTTGACATACCACCTGATTTGAGAAATGTGCCTGAATAGATAATCTTTAAATATCAATGGAATGGCTTTGTAATATCTTTTTACGCTGGTGCGACCACTGAGGAAACTTTACAATCCGCGGCAGTTAACGAAGAGGATTTTGACGTGGAAAGGTTTGATGCCGTAGTAATTGGCGCCGGTGCGGCGGGTATGTTTTGTGCGGCAATGGCCGGACAAGCGGGTCGTCGTGTGCTGCTGCTGGATAACGGAAAAAAGCCTGGCCGCAAGATCCTGATGTCCGGTGGCGGGCGCTGCAATTTCACTAATCTTTATGTCGAGCCTGCGGCCTATTTGAGCCAGAACCGTCATTTTTGTAAATCTGCGCTGGCGCGCTACACGCAGTGGGATTTCATCGAACTGGTGGGTAAACACGGTATCGCGTGGCATGAGAAGACGCTGGGACAGCTGTTCTGCGACGACTCCGCCCAGCAAATCGTGGATATGCTGGTGGCCGAGTGCGAGAAAGGCGGCGTAGTCATGCGCCTGCGCACTGAAGTGCTGGACGTCGCCCGTAACGAGCAAGGGTACACGCTGCAACTCAACGGCGAAACCGTCAGCGCCGATAACCTGGTGATCGCCAGCGGCGGCCTCTCGATGCCGGGGCTGGGTGCCTCACCGTTCGGCTACAAAATCGCCGAGCAGTTTGGCCTGAAAGTATTACCCACGCGCGCCGGGCTGGTGCCGTTCACGCTGCATAAGCCGCTGCTGGAACAGCTTCAGACGCTCTCCGGCGTGTCTGTGCCGTCGGTCATTACGGCCGAAGACGGCACGGTGTTCCGCGAAAACCTGCTCTTTACCCATCGCGGTCTCTCGGGGCCAGCGGTATTGCAGATCTCCAGCTACTGGCAGCCGGGGGAGTTTGTCTCCGTAAACCTGGTGCCGGATTGCGATCTGGACGCCTTCCTCAATGAGCAACGCGCCGCGCACCCGAATCAAAGCCTGAAAAATACCCTGGCGATGCAGCTGCCGAAGCGTCTCGTGGAGTGCTTGCAGGTGTTAGGGCAAATTCCGGATGTTGCGCTTAAGCAGCTCAACAGCCGCGAGCAGGACACGCTGGTGGAGACGCTGACGAACTGGCGCGTGCAGCCAAACGGCACCGAAGGCTACCGCACGGCGGAAGTGACGCTGGGCGGCGTGGATACACACGAACTCTCATCCCGCACGATGGAAGCCCGCAACGTGCCGGGTCTTTATTTCATTGGTGAAGTGATGGACGTGACCGGCTGGCTCGGCGGGTATAACTTCCAGTGGGCGTGGGCCAGTGCCTGGGCATGCGCGCAGGCGCTGGCTGAGGGTAAATGACAAGCGGGCGCGGTCATTCATCATTGCATTTCAGGGGCTGACGGCGACGTCAGTCAGGTGTACAACGTCCAGAATATTGCTGGCGGCCACGGTTCCCATCTTGATGTATGACGCTGCGCTGACGCCGCCAATGTGCGGCGAAATGATGACGTTATCGACGGTCTGCCACAGGTTCGGGGCGGTCAGTGGCTCGCTGTTAAAGCTGTCGAGTGCTGCGCTGTGCAAGGTTCCATCCTTCAGCGCGTGTAACAGGGCTTCATCGTTAATTAACCCGCCGCGCGCTGTGTTCACCAGAATCGCGTTACGTTTACAGTGCGCGAGCGTGTCTGCGTTGATCATTCCTCTGTTGTCGTCAGTGAGCGGACAATGCAATGAGATAACATCGGCACGGGATAAAAGGTCGGGTAAGGTGTTTGCCCGTTCACAACCAGAAGGCATCGTTTTAGCGTAAGGATCATACGCCACAATCTGCATGCCGAATGCCTGCCCCACCAGCGCAACCCGCGAGCCAATCGCCCCCAGACCGATAAGCCCCAGCGTCATGCCTTCCAGCTCGATAGATTTGTGCGTGGCTTTATCCCAGTGCCCGTCGCGCAGGCGTTTATCAAGGGTGACCACGGATTTGGCACAGGCAAGGATCAATGCCCAGGTATGTTCTGCAACCGCTGCCGCATTGGCACCGGGGGCGGAACGAACGGCGATATTACGCGCCGCTGCCGCTGGCTGGTCTATCACGTCAATGCCGCTTCCGTGTTTCGATATAACCTGTAATGCAGGGGCTGCATCCATGATCCTTGCGGTTATTTTGCCGTAACGCACCAGGATGGCCACAGGATTGTGCCGTTCGCACAGCGTAACCAGCTGATCTTCTGTGGGCTGGTGACCGGCATACACCACGTCAAAGTCTCGCAGCATGTTGACAGCCTGGTCCGCCAGGTCGCATCCCGTGACCAGTACAACGCGTTTGTCTTCCATTACAGCGTCTCCCCGTCAGATAACATGCCTGCCTTACGCAGCGCGTCGTTAAGCCAGTGTGGACGTAAATCGCCCTCACGAATAGCAGCAAGACGTCGGGTCTCTGTTTCGAGTTTCCCTTTGGCCATGGCGATAACGGCCTGCACTTCATCACGCGGGATCACCACCACGCCGTCGATATCCGCGACCACCAGATCCCCGGCTCGTACCGTTGCACCAGCGATAGAGATGGGGTGATTAACCCGGCCAGGAATGGATTTTGTCGGGCCACAGGGGTTAAGACCGGCGGCGAAGACGGGGTAGTGCCCTTTACTCAGGGTATCGGCATCACGTACCGCCCCGTCAATGATGATGCCCGCAATACCGCTTGCCTGGGCCTGCGTCGCCATAATCTCACCGAGCAGCGCACAGGTCAGGTCGCCTTTCCCGTCAACAACCAACACATCGCCAGGCTGTGCTACGGCCATTGCGGCATGGATGGCCAGATTATCTCCCGGGCGCACCTCCACGGTAACTGCCGGGCCCGCAACGGCCATGTGAGGCGCGAGCGGTTTGATACGACCATGGAGTGTACCGCGGCGACCGGCAACATCCGCCAGAATGGCGGCCTGATACTCTGCAGCCTGGTGAACCTGTTCAGCCGATACGCGTTCGACCTGACGATTAATCAATGATTTTTCAGAAACGGACATATATGCCTCCATATTGTTTTACTGTGTACAATGCAGGTGTACAATACAAAACAACTATAGCGGTGTTACTTTCCCATTAGCCAGATCTGCGATGGCGTTTGTGATGTAAACACGAAGTGACTCACAAAAATTGAGGTACACTCACTGCCGAGCAGAAAAGGAGATGATGATGGGTAACGAAGGCGTTGTAGCGGTCGAAAAGGCGCTGGCTTTACTGGATTGCTTCCGTCCCGGCGATGAGAGCCTGACGCTGACCGCGCTGGCGCAGCTATCGGGTTATCACAAAACCACGGTTTACCGGTTAATGAATTCGCTTGAGCGAATGAACTATGTCGTCAGGCATGATGACGGCAATTATGCGCTTGGCCCACGTCTGCTTTACCTTGGCAAACTTTATGAACAATCTTTCCATCTTTCCCGGGTGGTGCAGCCTGAGCTTCAGGCGTTATCACAGGCCTCTCAGGAGAGCGCCAGCTGGTATGTGTTAGAAGGCGGGCAACGTCTGTGCCTGTTCCGGGCAGAAGCATCGCACGGGTTGCGTCACAGCAATCTGCCGGGTACTCAGTTTCCGCTGGACGATTCTGCCATCAGTAAAGTGCTTCGCCACTGGGGCCTTAATGACGCGCTGCCAGAGGGGGAGCCCGCTGTTCCGCTCTATACCGCAGGCGCCCGTGACCCGCATACTGCGGCGTTCGCAATGCCCGTCTTCGGCGTCAATGACAAGCTGATTGCGGCGCTGGCGTTGACCGGGCCCATCTCCAGACTGACTGAAGATCGCCGTGAACAGGGGATCAGCCAGCTAATGCATGCCACCGCCAGCCGCCTGTCACAGAAAATGGGGGCCAGTAAGCCTTTTTGCCAGCAGTTTTATGGGGAAACGCAGGATACTGCGGAAGAGAGTCTCTAAGCATAAAGCGGGACGTGCGTCCCGCTTTTGTTATGTCTAATGGGTGACCTGCTTTTCATGCAACTGAGCATTGCTGGCCTGGCGTCCCATCACCAATACCGCGATACCCCCCGTGACGCATAACGCCGCCAGAGGAAGCATGGCCAGCGTGTGGCTACCCGTCCGTTCGTTGATAATACCGTAAGCGTTGACCATCACCGCACCGCCGATAAGGTTAGCGATGGCGCCAATTGCAGCCAGGCCCGCAGCCGCCGACGTGCTGCTCATCCAGCCTGACGCCAGCGCCCAGAAAGGCCCCTTCATTGAATACGCCCCTATCAGCATGATGCTCAGGATAACAATGGTGGCGGAAAGAGAGACGCTGACAAAGGCGGCAAATACGCCTGCGGCAATAATGAAAAGGGTCAGAGCGGTATGCCAGCGGCGTTCGTTGGTTCGGTCCGAACTGCGTCCCCACACAATCATCAGTACGGATGCCAGACCGTAAGGAATGGCGTTGAACAGACCCGTCTCCAGATTATCCAGGTGGAACGATTTCAGCAGCTGCGGTGACCAGACGCTGATGGTGGTGCCCGCTGATGACGCGCCTGCGTAAATCAGCGCCAGCAGCCAGATTTGACGATGCCTGAGCAGCTGCCATGTCGTCTGGTGTCCGATATTTTTTTGCTGTTGACGCTCGGTTTCAAGCGTCGTTTCCAGCCATTTTTTCTGTTCCGCGTTAAGCCAGTTAGCCTGGTGCGGACGATCGCGAAGAACAAACCAGGCGGCAATACCCAGCAGGACGGCGGGTAAACCTTCAATGATAAACAGCAGATGCCAGCCGCGCAGACCCAGCCATCCATCCAGCGACAGAATCAACCCGGACAGCGGCGAGCCAATAAAATTGGCCAGCGGGATCGCGACCATAAAGGACGCGATAATTCGCGCACGGTAGCGGGAAGGGATCCACCAGGTCAGAAAGAGTACGACGCCGGGGAAGAAGCCCGCCTCCGCGGCACCCAGCAGAAAACGCACGATATAAAGCGACGTCGTGTTTTGTACCAGTGCCATACACATGGATACCACCCCCCAGCTGATCATAATGCGGGGGATCCACAGACGTGCGCCAACTTTCTGCATTGCCAGATTGCTTGGAACTTCAAACAGAAAATACGCCACGAAATAGAGGCTACTGGCGAAGCCAAACGCCGCTTTGCTGAGACCGAGATCCTCATTCATCTGTAGCGAAGCCATGCCGATATTGCCGCGATCGATAATGGAGACCAGATAACTGACTATCAGAAACGGGAGGATACGCCAGATCACCTTGCGCATAGTCTCTCTTTCTATGTCCTCAGTGGCGGCAGTGCCATTACGAATATGTTCTGTCATGTGTTCCTCGCAGGGTCTGTTCTTGGTTTTATCAGGTACAACTCGGTTTTATTAAACAAAACCACTATAGCGTCGGCGCCTTCTTTTTATCCAGTTAATGGAAGGTTTAAATGATGTAAATAAGACGTGACTCACAGTTAACGGGCTTTACCTCGTGAGCCTAAACGACAGATGCGCCACCCCCCGTTGTGAGGTAAAGTACACACCTTGCGCAGCCAAAGAGCTGCGGTTTTGTGGGGTATAGGCGAATAACACGCTCCCCCATTCTCACTTCTGGTTTACGCCAGCCTGCATGGTGTTGTGTTTTGTCTTCTTAAAAGGGTTGTCTATGTCTGCTGCTCATCTCGGTTTCCCGACGGAAACCGTTGTTGTCTTTGTGGTGATGGCCGTTGGGGCGATGTTTATCGACCTCTTCATGCACCGTCACGATAAACCGATCTCGCTGAAAAGCGCGGCCTTGTGGTCCATCTTCTGGGTCATGATGGCGATGGCGTTTGCTGGCTTCTTATACGTGCACCACGGCGCGGAGATGGCCAGTCTGTTCCTCACCGGCTATGCACTTGAAGAGGTGCTCTCCGTCGACAACCTGTTTGTGATGATGGCGATCTTCGCCTGGTTCGGCGTGCCGGATAAGTATCGTCACCGCGTGCTCTACTGGGGCGTGCTGGGGGCGATTGTGTTCCGCGGTATTTTTGTTGCCATCGGCACCAGCCTGCTAAGCCTGGGGCCATACGTTGAGGTGATTTTTGCGCTGGTCGTCGGCTGGACCGCGGTGATGATGCTGAAACGCAATGAAGAGAGTGATGAAGTCGAGGATTACTCCAACCATCTGGCGTACCGCCTGGTAAAACGCTTCTATCCGGTCTGGCCAAAAATCAGCAGCCACGCGTTTATCCTGACCCAAAAAGAGGTGGACGCCGAGCTGGAGAAGCCTGAAAACAAGGATGTGATGGTAGGTCGCGTGAAGAAGGCGAAGCGCTACGCGACGCCGCTGCTGCTCTGCGTGGCGGTGGTAGAGCTGTCCGACGTGATGTTCGCCTTCGACTCCGTTCCCGCGATCATTGCCGTCAGCCGCGAGCCGCTGATTATCTACAGCGCCATGATGTTCGCAATCCTCGGCCTGCGTACCCTCTACTTCGTGCTGGAAGCGCTGAAGCAGTATCTGGTGCATCTTGAGAAAGCGGTAGTGTTACTGCTGTTCTTCGTGGCGTTCAAGCTGGGGCTGAATGCGACCGATCACTTCTGGCATCACGGCTATAACATCGGTGCCACGGCAAGCCTGTTTGTGGTGCTGGGGGTACTGGCGCTGGGGATTATTGCGAGCGTGATGTTCCCGGGGAAACGTGAGGCCTGATGTATCGCTTTTCTCCCTCTCCCTGTGGGAGAGGGCCGGGGTGAGGGCACCGGGCCGCACCTAACCCTTAATTGGTGAGTTTCGGCGCTTGCGCGGATGATGGAAATGGCGCCAGTGCGGATCCTGCGCCGCCGCCAGCAGCTCGTGGTCGCCACGCGTGTCGCCCCAGGCGCGCAGGTGATATGCGTTCAGATCGCCATACACCTTTTCCAGCCTCGCCACTTTCTGCGCGCAGCGGCAGTTGTTACCGGTGATCCGCCCGGTCAGCTTGCCGTCTTTCACTTCCAGTTGCGTGCCAATCAGCTTAATGCCGAGCTTATCGGCCCACGGCTGCAATACCAGCGCCGGGGAGGCGGAGCAAATCGTCACTTCCGCACCGGAATTAACTTCGTTGGCGACAGCCATGACCCCTTCCGGGCGCATCAGCTTGTTCCAGTATTTTTCACAGAAGGCCTCTGCCTGCTGACGTAACCAGTGCTCATCCACCCCCGTCAGGAAGGTTTTGATCAACACCTCTTTCAGCTCATCACGCGTCAGCTTGCGACGCACGCAGTGCAGCGTAGGCAGGGCCATGCGCACCAGGCGACCCGCAAAGTAGCGCTTGCCAAAGGCAAAGCGCAGGAACGGAATAAAACTGTCGTGGTGCGTCAACGTACCATCAAAGTCAAAGACAGAGAGCACGCTGGACTTCGCCACGGCTTCGTCGGCAATCATATTGGTCATAAATACGTCTTAGCTGAAATACACATTCTGTTCACTAGTTTACCTGCTTTACCTTCACAGTCCTTCTATCCGATCTCATTTTTTCTCGAACCTGTGGGCTGACGGGTCAAACTATGTCATCCACCACGCCACCGTCAACGCGCAGCGCCGCGCCGGAAGTCGCGGAGGCCTGCATGGAACAGACATACACCACCATATTCGCCACTTCTTCTACCGTTGCGGCGCGCTGAATAACCGAGCTGGGGCGATTCTCCATCACGAACGCTTTCGCCAGCTGCTCCAGCGATTTGCCGGTTCTCTCCATCTCGTCTTTCATCATCGCGGCAAAACCGTCCGACATTGTCGGGCCCGGCAGCACGCTGTTCACCGTGACGCCGCTGCCTGCCACGAACTTCGCCAGACCGCGCGCCAGCGAGAGCTGGGCGGTTTTTGTCACGCCATAGTGGATCATATCCGCAGGAATATTGCAGGCCGATTCTGACGAGATAAACACTACCCGACCCCAGCCTTTTTGTACCATACCGGGCAGCAGGGCACGGGAGAGGCGCACGCCGGACATCACGTTGGTTTGCCAGTAGCGTTCCCAGGTCTCGTCGTCGGTGGAATAAAAATCCTGCTGGCCATAGATCCCGGCGTTATTCACCAGAATATCGACGTGCGTGGCGACCCTGAGCAGTTCGTCAACGCCCTCCTGCGAGCTCAGGTCGGCGATGGCGGCACGGACCTGTACGCCAGGCACCACCTGCTGGAGCGCCTGAATGCCTTTGTTCACCGAGTCGACGCTGCGCCCGTTGACGATCACTTCCGCACCGCTCTCCGCCAGTCCGCGGGCGATGGCAAACCCAATACCGCCGGTGGACGCGGTCACCAGCGCTACTTTCCCCGTTAAATCGATTTTCATCGTTCACTCCTTGTCGTTTTATGGTTCAAAACTTAAAGCGTAGCAGTTGACGATGACGGCTCCTGTTTAAAAAGGCGCAACAGCGTCTCAACCTGCTCGTCCAGCGGGCTGAGGGAGCGTTTAACGATGAGGTGCAGCGGCGTGGCGCGTCGAACGCCGTGGCTGAGGGGCAGGATTTTGAGGATGCCCTGCTGGAGCGGGGTCTGAATGCGTTCTTCCGGTAACCAGCCATATCCAACCTGATACATCACTGCTTCGATCGCGGCATCGATGGTGGAGAATGTCCACGACTCCCCGGTGGGGCGAACGGTGGGCTGGCTGTCTGCGATCTGAATGCGCGGCCACGGTCGAAGCATCTCGTCGTTAAGCGGTGTATCCAGCGCAAACAGCGGGTGCGCGTGATGCGCGACGGCAACAAAATCGATATTCATCAGCCATTCGCCCAGGCCGGTAATGTCCTGGCGGCGGGTTAAGACCATCACGTCGGCCTCATCATTGAGCGCATCTGCGCGGCTGTTTTCCAGCACCTCGGTAAGCCGCACCTGCGTTTGCGGGTACAGCTGCTGAAACTGGCGCAAAATCGCGAACAGCCGGCTGCGCGGAAAAATACTGTCTACCATCAGGTCGATACGGGTTCGCATCCCGCTGCGCAGGGTCGCAGCGCGCGTTTCAACATAGGCGAAGGCTTTCAGCAGCGGTTTAACCTGGTTCAGCAACAGCTCACCCGCCGGGGTCAGCACGGCACGGCGTCCCTCTGTCATCAGGAGCGCTACGCCCAGCCGCTCCTGCAAAAGCGACAGGTTATAGCTGACCGAGGACTGGCTGCGATGGGTCTCTTCCGCCGCCTTAGCGAAGCTGCCAGCCTCGATGACTCTTTCCAGCAAGGCCCACTGTTCGAGCGTCGTCTTGTGCATGATTAATCTAAATTTTGGATGAATTTGATTCAAACATAGCGTTATTCATTCATTTTTTGAAGGGGTACGATCGTCTCATCAAAACAAAGGAGACATCTTATGAGCACCTTCGATAAACATGATTTAAGCGGCTTCGTCGGCAAACATCTGGTATATACCTACGACAATGGCTGGAACTACGAAATTTACGTTAAAAACGAGAACACGCTCGACTACCGTATTCACAGCGGTCTGGTGGGCAATCGTTGGGTGAAAGATCAGCAGGCCTACATTGTCCGCGTTGGGGAAAGCATCTATAAAATTTCCTGGACGGAGCCAACCGGTACCGACGTGAGCCTGATTGTGAACCTGGGCGACCGCCTGTTCCACGGCACCATCTTCTTCCCACGCTGGGTCATGAATAATCCGGAAAAAACCGTCTGCTTCCAGAACGATCACATTCCGCTGATGAACAGCTACCGTGATGCCGGGCCAGCGTATCCAACCGAAGTGATTGATGAATTTGCGACGATTACTTTTGTACGCGACTGCGGTGCGAATGACGATAGCGTTATTGCGTGTGCTGCCAGCGAGTTGCCAAAAAACTTTCCTGATAATTTAAAATAAGCTTAGCAACGCGTTAAATGCGCATCGGCCATTTCGGTTTTAACCGGAATGGCCGTTTTTTATGCTGCAGAAATACCGGAGTAAGTCACCGATTCCGCCGTTAAGGTGAAAGGCGTAGGAGTACAGACCGCCAGGCTCAGCGAGCCGAAGCGCAGCTGGCTGACCGGGAGCGACTGGGCGGTGCTGTCAATGCTGACAATCTGCCACGCGCTGCCGCCACGCTGTTTGACGATCGCCTCTTTGCGCGTCCAGATGCGCCAGAATGCGGAAAGCTGTTCTTCCGGCGCTTCACGCTCCAGCTCGTCATGCTCGGTGAGGCTGAAAACGGCATTCGCCAGCGCCTGCCAGTTTTCCCGCGGGCGGATCACTTCGATATCGCAGCCAACCTCGCCTTCATCGCTTATCAGCATGGCAATGTCGTCCCCGCTGTGGCTCAGGTTAAACCACAGCGGATGGCCGTTAGCGAAGGCCGGTTTTCCCTGCTCGCCGTAGATTATCTCGGGAAGCGGTGAGGGGGATAAAGTTCTGGCGAGCAGCGTCCGGCCTGCAAGCCAGGAAGCGTATCGCGCACCCTGAGGTGCCATGTCTGCGAGCGTTGACGCCAGCGGGTCCGCGCTAAGGGTGGAGATCTTTCCCAGTACAAACTGGTACATAGTTACGCCCAGCGTTTAATGATTATCGAGGTATTAATGCCGCCAAAGGCAAAGTTATTGCTCTGAATAAATTCGCAATCAATCGGGCGGGTTTCCCCCATAATATAATCTAAAGCGCCGCATTGCTCATCCGGTTGTCTTAAATTGAGCGTCGGCGTGAACCAGCCCTCCCGCATCATATGCAGACTCAGCAAGGCTTCCAGCGCGCCGCAGGCACCCAGGGTATGGCCGAAATAGCTCTTTAAGGATGAAATGGGCACGCTGTCGCCGAAAATAGCGGCGGTCGCCTGACTCTCGGCGATATCCCCGCGATCGGTTGCCGTGCCGTGGGCAGAAATGTAGCCAATGTCCTGAGGGCTAAGGCCCGCCATCGCCAGCGACTGCTCCATACACACCTGCATGGTTTCACGCTGGGGCTGGGTGATGTGCGCCGCATCGCAGTTGGTGGCAAAGCCCACGATCTCGCCATAGATTGTCGCCCCGCGTGCTCTGGCGTGATCCAGCGCTTCCAGCACCAGCGTGCCCGCCCCTTCGCCAATCACCAGGCCATCGCGCTGAACGTCAAACGGCGACGGCGTGGTTTTGGGCGCGTCGTTACGCTGGCTGGTGGCAAACAGGGTATCGAAAACCGCCGCTTCCGACGGGCACAGCTCTTCCGCGCCGCCTGCCACCATCACGGTCTGGTAGCCGTGACGAATCGCTTCCCAGGCGTAGCCAATCGCCTGGCTGCCAGAGGTACAGGCGCTTGAGGTGGGGATCACCCGTCCGCGCAGGCCAAAGAACAGTCCGGTATTCACCGCCGTGGTGTGCGGCATCATCTGCACGTAGGTGGTGCCGGTGATGTTGTGGGTGTGCTTTTCGGTGAGCATGGAGGCAAACTCGCTGACCGGTCCGGTGCTGCCCGTCGACGAGCCGTAGGCGATGCCGGTCTGACCGTTGGTCAGCACCGCGTCGTCGATCAGGCCCGCCTGCTCCAGCGCCAGCTCGGTGGCGCGGGTTGAGAGCAGCGACACGCGGCCCATGGCGCGAATGCGCTTACGGGTATAGTGAGCGGGCAGAGTGAAATCTTCAATCGGCGCGGCGAGCAGGGTTTGCAGGCCGTCATACGCCTGCCACTCCGTCATGGTACGTACCGCATTTTCATACTCGCGCAGACGGCGCGAGATGGTCGGCCAGTCCTCGCCGAATGCGGTGATGCCGCCCATGCCCGTAATCACTACCCGGCGGGTCATAGCATGCCTCCGTTGATCGATATCACCTGTCGCGTCACATAGCCTGCTTTATCCGACATCAGGTAGCTCGCCAGCCCGGCCACTTCCTCGGCCTGGCCCATACGCTGCATCGGGATCATCGACATCGCCGCGTTCAGCGCGGCTTCATCCATCTCGATCATACCGGTATCAATCAGCCCCGGCGCGATGCAGTTGACGGTGATTTTGCGTTTTGCCAGCTCGGTGGCGAGCGCTTTGGTGGCGCCGATGATCCCGGCTTTCGCCGCGCTGTAGTTCACCTGCCCACGGTTGCCCATAATGCCTGACACCGACGACAGGGTGATGATCCGCCCGCCCTTGCGGGTGCCGATCATCGGCATAATGCAGGGATGAATGACGTTATAAAAACTGTCGAGATTGGTGTGGATCACGCTGTCCCAGTCATCGTCGCTGAGCGCCGGAAATGCGCCGTCGCGGGTAATACCGGCGTTACTGACCACGCCATACCACGCGCCGTGGTCAGCGATCGCCTGTTCCAGCACCGTACGGCACTGCTCGCGGTTGCCCACGTCAAAGGTGAGTAAACGGCCCGCGCCGCCTGCCTGGACAATCGCTTCCAGCGTCTCCTGCGCGCCCGCTTCATCACGATGGTAATGCACGCCGACGGTGAAACCGTCCGCCGCAAGCTGAAGGGCGATAGCGCGGCCAATGCCTTTGCTGGCGCCGGTGACCAGTACGGATCTCATGATGGTGTTCCCTGGTTGAAAAGTGTGGTTAATTCTTCCTCGCTCGGCTGGAAGGTATTCACGCGGCCCGTGGCGAGGGAGACATTGTCCGCATGAATGGTGCACTCGAAGCTGCCAAAGCGCTCATCCTGCATCAGACGTTCGATGGTGATGGTCAGCGTGCAGCCTGCGGCAAAATGCCCTGCGTCGCACACCAGCTCGCGCGCGCCCAGCACCATACCCAGCGCACAGTGCGGCAGCCCTTTTTGCATCCGGTGCCATTCAGACCAGACGCCCACGGTCTGAGCCATCAGCTCCAGCGCAAACCAGCCGGGCAGGTTGCCGCCTGCGTCCAGAAACGGCGCCAGAACGCCCCGTTCGTTCACCGTCACGCTGCAAACGGCGCGGTCATCGGTGACGCTTTCCACGCTCTCAAGCAGCAGCATCGGCGTGTCGTGAGGAAGATAATCCCCGGGAGGTAAGTAGTGCATCATACTCTCCCCAGCAGAAGGCTGGCGTTGTTGCCGCCAAACGCGAAGGAGTTTGACAGGATCACTGGTTTATTCAGCGGTGCGCTCTGGTGCAGTAGGCCGAAGGCGGGCAGGGTGTCGTCCGGCGCGTAGCGGGAAAAATCCTGCGGCGGCAGCGGCAGGTCTCGGGTCAGGATCAACCAGCTCAGGGCGGCCTCGGTGATCCCCGCGGCGCCCAGCGTGTGGCCGGTAAGATGTTTCGTGGAGCTGCACGGCACGCGGTCGCCAAAGAGATCGTGGATCACCTGCGCCTCAATGCGATCGTTCAGCGGCGTGGCGGTGCCGTGCAGGTTGATATAACCGACGTCCGCCGCCGTCATGCCCGCCTCGTTCAGCGCCTGGGTGATGGCGCGGATCGCCCCTTCGCCCTGCGGATGTGGGGCGGAAATATGGTACGCATCGCTGGATTCCCCCGCGCCCAGCAGTGCAATCTCGCCCGGCTCGCGGGTCAGTACCATCAGTGCTGCCGCTTCGCCAATGGTGATCCCCCGACGGTTGCGGCCAAACGGTTCGCACAGGGTCGGGGAGAAGGATTCCAGGCTGTTGAAGCCGTTGACCGGCATTCGGCTCAGGCTGTCGGCTCCGCCGACGATGGCGACGTCCACCAGACCGGCGTCGATCAGGCGTCGACCGCTGATGATCGCCCGTGCGCTGGAGGAGCAGGCGGTCGAGATGGTATACGCCGGGCCGTCCAGCGCAAGCCAGCTGGCGAGAAAGCGCGACGGATCGCCCAGCTCCTGCTGCGGATATTGCCACTGCGGGCTGCGCTCGCCGTTCTGCGCGCGGCGCACGTACTCATCACCCTCGTCCAGTCCGGAGGTGCTGGTGCCCAGCACCACCGCCACGCGGTCGCGCCCCACGCGCGCAATGGCCGCATCGACGGCGGGCCGGATTTGCGCCAGCGCCGCCAGCAGCAGCTGGTTGTTGCGACTTCGATGCGCAGAAAAAGACCCGGGAACAGGGGGAAGATCACCCTCCACCCCGCCCAGCACGGCCTCGGGTAAGCCCTGTAGCCAGCCCGCACGCTGGCGCATCCCGGGGGCCACGCCAGCGTTCAGGTTTGCCGCTATTTCATCAGCCGAGTTGCCGAGCGCGTTGACCATGCCAACGGCAGAAAGGTAAATCATCTCAGTCACCCAGATATTGAATGGTGATGTGGTAGTGAAAAGCGTGCTGCACAATGCTAATCGGTTCGCGCCTGCCGTTACGGTTCAGGTAGGCAATTTCCGTGACCAGTTTGCCATCGGGGTTGCGCAGTTCGCGTCTGGTGTCAGTATCGTTCAGCGTCCAGCCTTTCGGCAACTGCGGCTGCCAGGCGCTGAGCGGCCAGTGGCTGAGCATCACGTCGGCCAGCACCTGGCTGGCGGGCGGCAGCTGCGGCATCACAACCGACTGCTCGGTGTGGATCCCGGTGTCGTCGTAGGTGGCGAGGAACAGGCGGATCCCGACGGAGGAGAGGCCGGCAAGCGTCACTTTATCGCCATCGGCGTTCAGCATCACCAGCAGCGACTGGGTCTGGCCTTTAAAACTGCCGGTAAGCAACTGCTGCGCGCGGATGGCAGGCGTGATGCCCGGCGGTGGCAGCGTGACGCGGGTGCCGGGCTGGAGCCAGGCCTGAGGGCGCGCGTCATCGCGGTTCGTCGTATGACTACACCCCGCCAGCAACAGGGCCATCATCACTACCGCCAGGCGAATGAAACGGGTCATGGTAAGTTCTCTTTGTTAGTCGGCATCGCCAGCGGGGCGAGCAGGAACGCGGTGAAGATACCGCTCACCAGCACAATGCCAAAGCTGCTGATGGCCTGAGTGGTGCTGAACACCAGCATCCCCAGCGTCAGTAGGGTGGTCATCATGGCGAGGGTAATCGCCAGCATGGAGGTCAGCGGCGTGCCGCGCGGGTTGCTGAAAAACAGCGTGTAGTTGATGCCAATGCCGAGGACCAGCACCAGCGCCAGCAGGGAAAACAGGTTCACCGGATGGCCCGTCACGGCCAGCGCCGCCAGCCCGCCGCCCAGCGACAGCACGGACGGCACCAGCGCCACCAGCCCTTTTCGCCAGCCGAGGCGCACCACCGCGCCGCAGGCTATCACCGCCAGCGCCACGCCCAGCAGCCCCGTCAGCAGCGCGCGGTAGAGTGCAAACAGGCTGTCGAAGCTGGCCTTACGGTCAACCCAGACGACTCCGGGATGGCGGGCGGCCAGCTCACCGAGCGCAGCGCTGTTTCTGACGCCATCGACCGGGACCAGCACACCGCTTTTGCCGTTCGGCAGCGTCAGCCACAGCAAACGCCAGCCCTCGCTGGCCGGGCTGGCGAGCCACGCCTCCACGCTGACAGGCATGGCGTTCAGATTCGGGGCGACGGCATTCAGCCCCGTGCTTTGCAGCATTTTCGTCACCGTCGGCGCGGCGTTACGCAGAAGTTGCAGATCGCTGTTCTGCCGCGCCAGCGAGTTCAGCGGCAGGGTGCGCCAGCGGGTTAATTCTCCGGCTTTTTGCGCCAGCGCCAGCGCCGGGGCAAACGCCTCCAGCCGCTCCAGCGTTTCCTGAGCCGACGCGCCATACACCACGAACCACTTCTGATCGACATTTTGCCCGGTCAGGGCGGTGATGGTTTTTTCCTGCGCCAGAATGTCCTGCGGCAGCGCCTGAAGCCGGGCGATATCGTCATCCACCCGCAGGCTGGCGATCCCGATGGCGGAGAGCAGCGCCAGTGCTACCGGCAGCCCGACGGAGAGGGCTTTGCTGTCGCGCCAGGCGTTCAGCCAGCGCTGCATCATCCCTCTCAGGGGGATCGGGCGAACCGGCATGCCACGGCACAACCACGGGTGCCAGAAAATTACCGTCAGGCACGAGGCGCTCAGCCCTGCGGCGGCGAACACCGCCATCTGACGAATGCCGGGGAAGGGGGCCAGCATCATGAAGAGATACGCCACGACGGTAGTCAGCAGCGCCAGCAGCAGCGCGTTACGCACTTTTGCCAGGCTTTGCCAGGGTGAGTGTTCCGCGCCGTGCACCATCCGCTCCGTGAGGTAGTAAATCGTATAGTCCGCCGAGATGCCGATGATGCTCATGCTCATCACCAGCGTCATCAGGTGCAGCTCACCGAACAGCAGGAGCGTCACGACCGTCCCCGCCAGCGCGCCGATGGCAATGGAGAGCAGGCTCAGCAGCAGCGGACGCACGGAGCGAAACACCGACACAATCAGCAGGATCACCCCGAGCACCGTGGCGACGCCGAGCGTGGAAATATCTTTTTTAGCCTGCTGGCTGGCGTAATCGCTGTAGAACACCGTCCCGCGCGAGAGCAGCTGCGCCTGTGGATACTGGCTTTTCAGCGTCTGCTGCAACGCGTTGAGGGTGGTCACCAGCTGGTGGGTTTGCTGCATGTCAAACGACGAGCCCGCCAGCTCGCCGTGCAGCAGATACCAGTAGTTCCCGGCCGCATCTTTTGTCACCAGCCAGCCGTCCATCAGCTGCATCTTCTGGCTGTTCTTCGCCAGCGCGAGCTGCGCGCCGCGCATCAGCATCAGCGGATCGTTTTGCAGCTCCTTGCCGCTCACGCCGGAAAAGGCGGAGTAGAGCTGGGACAGGATCCACTGAGCCTGCGCTTCACCGCCGTTTTGCAGGCGGGCGCGGGTGGCCGGATCGACCAGGCCATTGCGGTGCTGCCAGAAGAAATCTCCCCAGGCCTGTTGCCCGGCGGCATCCAGCGGACCTTTTACGACACTCAGCGCCTGGCTGCGTTGCAGCAGGGTTAACCACTGCTGCGCCACGCGCGGGTCCGGCTGTTTACCAGGGCTGACCAGCCAGATGAGCTGGCGGTCGAGGCGCTGCATAAATCCGTCGTTGAGGGCGGGAGGGATCGCGCCGAGCGTCTGTTTCGGCAGCATGGCGAGCACGCTGCTGTTCAGCCGCGCGCCGGGCAGCAGCGACAGCAGCACGCCCAGCAGGATCAGGCATACCGCGGCCCACAGCAGCGCCGGGCGCAGAGCGTTACGGTGCGGCAAAGCGCTGGCGTTCTGCATCGGTCAGGCGGGCGGGCGTCAGTTGGTGGCGGGAGAGGGCGATATCCGTCGTGTCGCCCTGCTTATCGTTCAGGCGAATGGATTCCAGATAGATCGCGCCCTTCAAATCAAGGGTGGAGAAAATCTTGTCCAGCGGCGTGGTAACGGGCGTCAGCACCAGCGACCAGCGGCCTTCGCCCAGGTCTTTGAAATCGATGCGGAAGTTCTCTTCCAGCACCTTGCGGTCGGCCTGGAACAGCGCCCGCAGCAGATGGTTGAACTGGAACATCTGCGGGTTAGTGTCGGCGGTAATGGTCTGCGGCGGCTGACCGTTGACGATTTGCACCATCCGTTTGTCATCCAGCAGCAGCGTCATCGGGAACGGCGCTTTTTGATCCCACAGCAGGCCATTGTCACGGGCGATCAGCATCTCCCCCTGCGAGCGCAGGGGCTGAGGCATGTCCTTGATCGTGCGGGTCTGTTCGAAGTGTGCGCGCACCACCGGTTGCTCCGCAAACCGCTGTTGCAGTTCATCCAGCGTGACCGCGTTCACCAGCGGGCTTACCAGCAGCGCGAGTAGCGTTATCCACTTCATGGCGCGATCCCCATGCGTTCGAACAGAATGGCCGGGCTGACAAAGCACATCTCCCGGCTTGCTTCCTCCACGGCCACCTGAATGGTGTAGCCGGTGGTGGTGCGTTTCCCGGTTTGCGCGTCGAAGATTTGATAGGCGATGCGCAGACGGTTTTCAACCTCTTCAATGTGGGCGCGGACGCGAATGCGTTGCTCGAAGGTCACCGCGTCGCGGTATTTCACCCGGGTATCCACCACCGGCCAGACGTAGCCGGACGCTTTCATCTGGCGATAGCCGTAATCAAACTGGTTGAGCAGCGCTTCGCGGGCAATCTCAAAATAGCGGAAATAGTTGCCGTGCCACACCACGCCCATCATATCGACGTCGTGGAACGGAACGGTGATTTCAACTTCAGCCGTAAAGCGGGGATCGGTCAGCACCCTTTACTCCTTCTCGTTGACCTCTGGCAGCTGCCAGAAATCGAAAAAATTAAACCAGTCGAGCGGCGACAAGAGCGCGTAATGCTCCAGCCGCTGCGCATAGCGATCGACGGTCTGCTGTAGCGCCTGCTGGCGTTCGCCGCGCGGCAGCAGCAGCGGGTCGGCAAACGGCTCGCAGTGCAGGGTCAGCTTTCCCTGCTGGCAGAGGGCAAAAATCAGCACCACCGGGCAGCGCAATAGGGACGCCAGAATAAACGGCCCCTGCGGGAACGGCGCGGGCTGGCCCATAAATTCGCTCCATATCACCCGCCAGCTGCCGCCGCGCTGCGGGGTGACGGCGATGCGATCGCCCACGATCGCCACCCATTCGCCGCGATCCAGCTTCTCTTTAATGAGGATGGCGGTCTCCGGGCCAATGTCGGTGACCGGCATCAGGTGAATGCCCGCCTGCGGCGCCATCTCCTCCATCACCTGTTTAAAACGCTGAGCATTGTCGCTAAAGACCAGCGCGTTGATGGTTTTCGCCCCTTCGCGCTGGGCCAGCGCCCGGCAGGCTTCCACATCGCCAAGATGCGACGCGAGCAGCAGTTTGCCCTGAGGATCGTCAAGACCCAGCGCCTCCTGCGCGCCTGGCGCAAAGACCAGATCGCGATGAAGCTTCATTTCGCCGCGCCAGCTGGCCACTTTGTTCAGCATGGCATGACCGAAGCGCAGGAAGTGGGAAAAACTGTTAAGCCGTGCGGGTTGCGGCATTTGCCGCTGTGCCATCACCGTTTTAACCCGCGTCAGCCACTGCTGCGACGCCTGACGCGCAGCGCGGGCGGTCAGCCAGTAGACGGCCGTAACCGGCCACAGCAGGATGGTAAACGCCTTTCGCCCCAGCAACTGCCAGACGCGCAGCATCAGGCGCATGCCCCATAATCCTTTCACCTCCTGCTGCTGCGCCCAGTGCTGCGAGCGGCGACGCATCAGCAGGGAAGGAATGCGCGGCAGCATGCCGAGAAACAGACGGGTATGCATCAACGAGATGCGCACGTTGTCTTTCAGGGCATCGAAATGGGATACCCCGTCCGGCGGATAGGTCACGCGGGTGGGCAGAAAATAGCTGGTGTTGCCCTGCCAGTAGAGGCGCACCATCACTTCAGTATCAAAATCCATCCGCCTGCCAAGCGGCGTGCCCGCCGCCAGGCGCATTACCGGCGCTATCGGGTAAACGCGAAACCCGCACATGCTGTCTTTTAGTTGCAGGGAGAGGGTTTCAATCCAGACCCAGACGTGTGTTATCCAGCGCCCGTACAGGCGCGAACGGGGGATCGAGTCATCATAAACGGGCTGACCGGAAATGAGCGCATCGGGATGGCGTTCGGCCAGCGCCAGCAGTTTGGGGATGTCTTCAATAGCGTGCTGGCCGTCAGCGTCCACCTGAACGGCGTGGGTGAAGCCGCGATCGGCACAGGCTTTCAGCCCCTGCATCACCGCCGCGCCTTTGCCGCTGTTTTCGGCGAGGCGCAGCAGCGTGACCTGCGGACGATCCGCCGCCAGCGCTTCAAGCGTGCGGCGCGTGGTTTCATCACTGCCGTCGTCCACCACCAGACAGGGCAGATCGAAAGGCGCCAGGCGCGCCAGCACCGAAGCCATCATCGCCCCGTGGTTGTAGCACGGGATCAGCACGCAGGGACGGAAGGTTACTGACATAAGCGAATCTTCCCGCTGCTGGCGGTGTGACGCTCGTTACCCGCATGGCGCTGGTAGCTAAAGGTCAGCATCTGGCGTTCGGGCTGCCAGGCAAGGAGCAGCGTGACCGTGTTCTCCGGTAACAGCGGGGCGGCGAACTTTACGTTCTGAATACTGTGAAAACGGTAGCCCGGCGCCAGCGCGGCGGCGTAATGCATCACCCGGTCGAGCTGGGCTACGCCCGGCAGCAGCGGCTGTACGGCGAAATGTCCCTTAAACCAGAGCAGGTCAGGATCAAGATAAAGGGTTATCTCCAGATACCCGGGGCCAGGCTCGCGGCGTTCGATTTCAGGGATTTTCATGAAACAACTCCTGTAGCTGCGCAGTTACGCGCTTGTTCATGCTGTTGACCGGAATTTCATCAACGATCCGCCAGTAGCGCGGCACGGCAACCGGTTCAAGCCAGGGGCGAAGGGCGCGACGCCAGGCGAGCTCCTGCGCTTTTTTGCTCTGTTCGTGTTGCTGACGCACCGCTTCATTCAGCACCAGCAATACGCCAATACCCTGGCGCCCGCCGCGCGTCACCGTCAGCGCGGCGGCTTCGCGGATGCCGTCCAGCGCCAGCAGGCGGCGCTCAATGTCATCGAGCGAAATGCGCTTATCTTCAATTTTGACCACCCGACCGCGGCGCCCGACGAGGCTGAACTGCCCGTCAGCCGTGAAGTGCAGGATATCATCCAGCAGGACCCCCTCCGCCTCGGGGATCAGCGGCGACGTCACGCGATCGCCGTGAAACGTCACGCCGGGGAAAGGCTGCCAGCGGATGCTTTCCTCCTGACGGTAGCGCCAGGCCATTACGCCTGTTTCCGTGCTGCCGTATATTTCATCCGGCCAGACGTTGAGCCAGGCCTGAACCGCGGCGACCTCCTGCCAGGGCAGCGCGCCGCCAGCGGAGAAGAGCAGGTTGACGGGGGGCGGCGTCAGCGACGCGTCCAGCCGCTTGAGAAACGCCGGACTGCTGATGAAAAGATAGCGTTTATTGTCGGGAAGGGCAGAGAGCTGCTCGGCATAGTTGAGCAGGCTGGCGTGCAGCGGCAGGCCGAGCGCCATGGGTAAGACGACACGAAACGTCAGGCCATACAGGTGGTGCAGCACCACGGAAGCGACGACGTGACAGCCTGCCAGACGATCGCCAAAATGTTCCGCCAGCAGACGAGCCTCACGATCCAGGCTGACCACCGGCTTACTCACCCGCTGCGGCGTGCCGGTCGAGCCGGAGGTGTAAAGCTCGATCGTGCGCATCTCATCGATGGCAGGCAGCGGTGAAAAGGGATGGCCTGCCCGCTGAGCGGAAGCAACCCGCAGCTGTCGCCCCTGAAAATCGAGCGTGGTGTCGCTCAGGACGCCGCTGAACAGCGCCCGCTGTTCGTTAAGCTGTGCCGCCCGGCTGTGCCCGGGGAGGACCGGCGTTTTACCCGCATGCAGCGTCGCCAGCAGCGCGACAATAAACAGATAGCCGTTTTCGATGCACAGCGCCCAGCGCTCGCCTTCTTCATCACGCAGCGTGTCGACCAACTGAGTGACGTCGTGGCGCAGATCGCCAAGCGTCCAGAGATGGTTGTCCTGCCAGGCGACAGGGGTGTCGTCAGGGCGGGGCGCACTGAGCCACTGGCTAAGCGGGAGAGGGTTAAGCATCGTTTTTCATCACCCGTTGTCGCACCAGCCACTCGCCGGCCATCAGCGTGCCCATCAGGAGATAGGCTATCATTCCGTTCCACAGCGTCCACAGACGGATATCGGCGTGTAATACGGTAAACAGCGCGATCGCCCCGTTAATAATAAAAAAGCCGCACCAGACCTGGGTAACCCGGCGCGTGTAACGTACCCCGACGGGGGAGAGGTCCGGTTCACGCAGGCGCGCCAGCCGTTCAACGACAGGCATTGCCGTCCACAGCGAACCACCAAACACCACCAGCATCACCAGATTCACCACCACCGGATAAAACAGCACCCACTGGTGCGCGTGCAGGACGTAGCTCGCCGCGCAAAGCGCTATGCCAGCCAGCGCCACGCTCACGAAAAGATAACGCAGGGGACCGCCCTGCCGACGGGCCTGGCAGACGCGTAACAGCAGCACCAGCGCCATCACGGGCAGTATCCCGTGCAGGCTATTATTCGCCAGCCCGAAGCCGATCAAAAACGGCCATGCCAGCAGCATCAGCCCCGTCAGGGCGGGAAGAACTGGAATCGAACGCACGTTACGCGTCGCGCTGAAGCTGTTCCACAACGTCCACGACGTCCTGCACCGTGCGCACCGCTTTGAAGGTTTCGGGATTGATTTTATGGCCCGTCTTCTTTTGCAGGTGCACTACCATATCGACGGCATCAATGCTGTCGAGATCCAGATCCTCGTAAAGCCGTGCCTCAGGGGTAATATCCTCCGGAGCGACTTCAAACAGCGTAATAAGAAGCGCAGAGACTTCCTGATAAATCGTTTGTTGTTCTGTCATAGCGGTCATTCTCAGGCGCGTTGTTGATGAATAAAAGCCGCGAGCGTGGCAACGGAATAGAAGTGCTGACGCATCTCGTCACTTTCGGCAGAAAGCACTACGCCGTACTGATTTTTTACCGCCAGCCCCAGCTCAAGGGCGTCGATTGAGTCCAGACCGAGGCCGTCGCCAAAGAGCGCGGCGTCTGTATCAATATCCTCTGGGGTAAGTTCTTCCAGATTCAGCGTAGAGATAATGAGATTCTTAATTTCAAGATAGAGCGCTTGCATCTTTCGTTCCTGACAAAGATTGAAGACCGGTTGTTAACTGATGCTGCATATGCCGGTTTAACTGCCTTGCTGCCAGCGCCGGTTCGTGCTGACTCGCATCATAAAAATCATGAATGTTGATGCGTTCGCGAACATCCACGGTGAAAACAGGTTTGTTGGGGGGCACGTTATACCAGTTGCTCTGTTTATCCAGCATCCGTTCGCTACAGTGGATCACCACCACGCGCACGGCGCTGTTGCAGCGAACGGCGATATTCGCCGCCCCACGTTGCAGGGTCATGGCTTCTCCCACCCGGGTGCGGGTGCCTTCAGGGAAGATAAGCAGGGTGTCGCCCTGGGCCAGACGCTGCTGGCTTGCGGCAAGCAGCGTGTCGGCTTCGCTGTTAATCAGATAGTCCGCCGCGCGGATCACGCCGCTGACGAACGGGTTACGCAGCAACGCGCTTTTCACCAGACAGTCAGTTTCGTTCATCACCGACGCCAGCAGAACGTAGTCCAGCAGCGAGGGATGGTTCGCAATCACCAGACAGCCCCGCTCGGCGCGCAAAACGTCCAGGTTGTTGAAACGGTAATCCAGTACCCCTACACCGCGTACCACCGCGAGGAACAGGCGGAAACTGGCAGAAATAGTGCGGCGTGCCAGGCGGCGACGTTGGGTGCGGTCACGCTGGAAAATCAGCAGCAGGTTAAACCACACCAGCGACAGCGTCAGCCCGCCGAGGCCGAACAGGGCGAAGCACAATCCGGTCATCAGCATGCGCCATACCCGATCGAGGCGGGAACGTAACCCTCTCATTGGCGCGTCCATTGCCACAGCAGGCGCTCGCCCGGCAGGGTAAACTGGCGCTCGTCCCGCAGGTAATGGCGCAGGAACTGCAGGCTTTGCGGCAGCGCGGGCTCTTCAGGCCTGCGGTTGGCGTGCGTTTCACAGCTGAGCGTATTTCCGGCCTCAATTACCAGCGCCAGCGCGTAGGGCCAGACGGGCATCTGCGGCGGCAGCCCGGCGTGATAAAACTCTGGCAGCAGACCGTCGAAATCTACCAGCAACACGCGTGAGTAGCCCGCATGCAGCAGGCTCAGCACCTCGCATAAGCTCTGCTGGAAGGTATCCATACCGGCGGAAACCGACGAAGAGACAACAGGCTGACGCGCGGCGATAGTGAGATTGCCGACCGCCGAGTTGTGTACCGACATGGCAAAATCGGTGGGGGAAACGGGCTGATCTGCCGCCAGGGCCTGGAGAATACGAAAATTGCGTTCCAGCTCCCCGTGACGGCTGCTGTAGACGACGGCGTCGATGCGGTGTTTGCGCAGCATCATCAGGCCAAGATCGACGGCCAGCTTGCTGCCTGAATTCAGGCGGCGGGCGGTCATCATCGGCAGATCGGTCAGTTTCGCCAGCGGTGCATCAGGATCGATGGCGTCAGACCGGCGTGACCATGCCTGCCATTCGTCGGCATCGCTGAGTCCTGGCGCTCTTGCCTGCCAGTCGATAAGGGTAAGTGTAAATTTCATCTACGCGCGTCCGCGATAAACCTGTTTCTGTGACTTTTTCTTCGCCAGCGCGATTTGCTGCGCACATCGTACAATGTTGTCGTCGCGCTGGCGAATAAACGTCACTTTTAACCCTTTCCACCCGGTTATCCCGGCAAACGGCTTTTTGGCCGACCCGGACCCAGCAGGATGGCGAGTTTACTGCCTCCTTTCGTGGTTTCCATCCAGATTTTACAGACGCTGGTGAGCGGCACGGAGAGCAACATGCCCACCGGTCCCAGCAGCCATCCCCAGATCAGTAACGATAAAAACACCACCATCGTCGACATGCCCAGACGGTGACCCATCATGCGCGGTTCGAGAATATTGCCCAGCACCATATGCACGACGAGGAACAGCGCCCCTACCAGCATGCACTCATAAAAACCGTTAAACAGGAACGCCTGGATCATCGGCGGAACGGCAGAAAGCACCGCGCCGATATTGGGCACGTAGTTCAGTAAAAACGCCAGAACGCCCCACATCAACGCGAACTGCACGTCCAGCAGCACCAGCCCCAGCCAGACGATCACGCCGGTCCACAGGCTTAACAGCGTTTTCAGCGCCAGATATTTGGACACACCCTTCAGCGCGCGATGCAAGCCGGCAATGTGGATCTGCGGATTGTTCAGGGCAAAACGCAGCTTATACGGCACGTGGCGCACTTCGAACAGCATAAACACCACCGTCATCACCAGCAGCAGAATGCTGGCCATTGCCCCGGAAAGCCCGGTCATCAACGTGGTGGCGTAGGTCATCACCTTCTCGGAATCCATCCGGCGCAGCATCCGTTCCGGTGAGATATGCAGATTCACGAACGGCAACATGCGCTGGAGATCGACCAGCTTGCGCGTCAGCTCTTTATTGTACTGCGGCAGCATGGTGGAAAATTCGCTCAGCGAGGCGGCGAGCACGCCGAACAGCGCCGTCAGGACAACCAGCATCACCATCACCACAATGGTAATCGCGACCGGGCGGCTGATGCCCCGGCGTAAAAACCACGTCACCAGCGGGTTGAGGACGATGGCGAAAAACAGCGCCAGCAGAAGCTGAACAATGATATCCGCCGCCGCATGGATACCCGCAAGGATAACCACCAGGCAGGCGAGTTTTAATAAAATATGAAGTCCGGCTTTGTCGGGCGGGCTGGCAGTCATAAGAATTCCTTTTTCCGGGGGGCTTGCTAATTGTAGTGCGCCGGATTCGCTTCGTCTGGAGCGTTAGTCTTAAAGTCATGGAAAAAAAATGGCCCCCGGCGCAAGCGACGGAGGCCACGTCATCCTGGTGAACGATTACTGGATCACGAGGGTGTTAATGATGTTTTCAGCGGTTGCCTGCGCTTTTTGCTGATTATCTGCAGGCAGAGTGATCTGCATGGTCAGCAGTTTATTATCTACCTTGCCGAGAACCACGGAGGAGTAAGCGGTCTGGCCTTTGGCGGAGATGATGCTGTCCAGCTGTTGCAGCGTGTGGCCTTTCAGCTCGATAGACTTATTGGTCACCACCTGAAGCTGCGGGTCGCGGCTGCGCTGCTGATCTTCCAGACGTTTGGACAGCACACCCAGATCTTCGCTGGTATCGTCACCGACAATCACAATGACTGCTTTTTGCCCGGTGGCATCGGAATAGACGTGCATGTTGTTCGCCTGGGTGCCCAGCTTACCGCTCTGATCGGTCATGTCCGCGGGCAGAGAGAAACTGAGTTTGCCATCCATCAGGCTCACCGGCTGACCGGTGGCGTTGCTTTCTGCTGACGCGCCCTGAGCAGGCGTTTTGGTGTCGCTGTTATCACAGGCTGCAAGGCCAACAACCAGCAGGCCAATCCCGACATATTTAACCAGATTGCGCATTGACTTCTTCCTTTCGATAAACGGCCATAGCGGCTCATTCGTTCATCTTATCACAACTGATAAAGCGAACCCTTAACCTGCCTGCAATGCGGACATTTCAGATTTATCTGCCAGTCTTTTCAGCAGCATATTCAACAGCACGCCGTACATCGGCAGGAAGAAGACCAGGCTGATAAGCACCTTAAAGGCGTAGTCCACCAGAGCGATTTCCATCCAGTGTTCTGCCATGAAGGCGTCCGGGCTGCGCCAGAAGGCAATGAAGAAGAAGGCCAGCGTATCGCTCACGTTACCGAACAGCGTGGAAGCCGTTGGTGCCATCCACCAGCGATGGTTCTGACGCAGGCGGTTAAACACGTGGACATCAAGGATCTGCCCCAGGGCATAGGCCATAAAGCTGGCGGCGGCAATACGCGCGACGAACAGGTTGAAGTGCGTCAGCGCTTCGAAGCCCTGCCAGCTGCCCATGTAAAACAGCGAGGAGATGGCGTAGGAGACAAACAGTGCCGGGATCATCACCGCAAAAATAATCCGCCGCGCCAGCGGTGCGCCAAAAATACGCACGGTTAAATCCGTCGCAAGGAAAATAAACGGGAAACTGAACGCGCCCCAGGTGGTATGGAAACCAAAAATGGAGATGGGGAGCTGTACCAGATAGTTACTGGAGATGATCACCAGCAGATGAAATAGCGAAAGCCAGAACAACGCCTTGACGCGTTGCGATTGTGTAAAGGAGTTCATATTGTACCTTTTTGATTAATATTTGGGGTGAGGGAACCCAATAAAGCCGCCGCATGATACTGCTTTGACGACACTTTGCAATGGCTAATTTTCACGCAATCGTTAACCTGGTTTGCATTGGCGATAGCGGGGCGTAAACTACAGCCGTTTTTACCTGAACGAGAAGAACATGACCGACCTGTTTTCCAGCCCAGACCACACGCTTGATGCTCAGGGCCTCCGTTGCCCGGAGCCGGTAATGATGGTGCGTAAGACCGTCCGTAACATGCAGAGCGGCGAAACGCTGCTGATCGTCGCCGATGACCCGGCCACTACCCGCGATATTCCCGGTTTTTGTACCTTTATGGAACATGAACTGGTAGCGCAGCAAACCGAGACCTTGCCGTACCGGTATTTGATTCGTAAGGGGTAAGTGCGGCCTGATGCCCGGCGGCGCTTCGCTTGCACGGGCCTACGGGTGTAGTAGGTCGGGTAAGGCGCAGCCGCCACCCGACAAGCACCCATCACAATTTCGAACCATCGTTTCAAAATTTCGCGCTTTTTGTGAGGCGCTTCACCCTCCTTTTTCCAGCCGTAGTCTAATTTTTAAACGTCAAAAACTAAAACATCGTTTTAACGCTTATTTCACTACCCTGGAGTTGACTCAATGAAAACGACCCTCAAGCCGTTACTGGCTGCTCTGTGCCTGTCTGCTTTTGCCTGCACCGTTTCTGCCCAGACCATCAAAGCCGCCGATGTGCATCCTGAAGGCTACCCGAACGTGGTGGCGGTTCAGCAGATGGGTGAAAAACTCAAACAACAAACCGATGGCAAGCTGGAGATTAAGGTCTTCCCCGGCGGCGTGCTGGGGGATGAAAAGCAGATGATTGAGCAGGCGCAGATGGGGGCGATAGACATGATCCGCGTCTCTATGGCGCCGGTTGCCGCCATCCTGCCGGATATCGAAGTGTTTACGCTGCCCTACGTATTCCGCGATGAAGACCACATGCACAAGGTGATCGACGGGGATATCGGCAAGCAGATTGGCGACAAGCTGACCGCCAACCCGAAATCGCGCCTGGTCTTCCTCGGCTGGATGGATTCCGGCACCCGCAACCTGATCACCAAAGAGCCAATCGTTAAACCGGAAGACCTGAAAGGGAAGAAGATCCGCGTTCAGGGTAGCCCGGTGGCGCTGGCCACGCTGAAAGCGATGGGGGCGAACTCGGTGGCGATGGGCGTCAGCGAGGTTTACAGCGGCATGCAGACCGGGGTGATCGATGGCGCGGAGAACAACCCGCCAACCTTTATCGCCCACAACTACATGCCGATCGCCAAAAACTACACGCTGAGCGGCCACTTTATCACTCCGGAAATGCTGCTCTACTCCAAAGTGAAATGGGACAAACTGAGCGCTGACGAACAGCAAAAGATCCTGACGCTGGCCCGCGAAGCGCAGTTCGAGCAGCGCAAGCTGTGGAATGCGTATAACGACCAGGCGCTGGCAAAAATGAAGGCTGGCGGCGTGAAGTTCCACGATATCGACAAAACGGTGTTCATCAAAGCCACTGAGCCGGTGCGCGCGCAGTATGGCGACAAGCATCAGGATCTGATGAAAGCCATCGCTGACGTTCAGTAATCCGGAGTACGTATGTCCGAACTCTACCTGAAGTGGATGGATCGTCTGTACCTGCTCGCCATGGCGGTGGCGGGTCTCTCGCTGCTGGTGATGACGATTGTCATCCCCATCGGCATCTTCTCACGCTACGTGCTCAATCGCGGCGAATCCTGGCCGGAGCCGATCGCCATTATCTGCATGGTGACGTTTACCTTTATCGGCGCGGCGGTGAGCTATCGCGCCGGGTCGCATATCGCGGTCAACATGCTCACCGACCGCCTGCCCGCGTCGCTGCAAAGAGTATGCGCGCGAGTGGTGGATCTGCTGATGCTGCTCATCTCCGGCCTGATGTGCTGGTACAGCTACTGGCTGTGCGTCGAGCTGTGGGAGCAGCCGGTGGCGGAGTTTCCGCTCCTGACCTCCGGCGAAAGCTATCTGCCGCTGCCTGTCGGGTCGGCCATTTTGATCCTGTTTGTGCTTGAACGCCTGCTGTTTGGCTCGCAGGAAAACCGTCCGGTCGTGCTGATCGGCAATCACAGTTAAGGGGTGAACAATGGATGCTTTTGTTTTGTTATTCACCCTCGCCATTTTGCTGGCGCTGGGGATGCCGGTGGCCTTCGCCGTCGGCTTAAGCGCCGTGGCGGGCGCGCTGTGGATTGACCTGCCGCTGGAGGCGCTGATGATCCAGATCACCAGCGGGGTCAATAAATTTACCCTGCTGGCAATCCCGTTCTTCATTCTTGCCGGGGCGATCATGGCGGAAGGGGGCATTGCCCGACGGCTGGTGAATTTCGCCTACGTGTTCGTCGGCTTTATCCGCGGTGGGCTGTCGCTGGTGAACATTGTCGCCTCGACGTTCTTCGGCGCGATTTCCGGCTCGTCGGTGGCGGATACGGCGTCTATCGGCAGCGTGATGATCCCGGAGATGGAGAAGAAGGGTTATCCGCGCGAATACGCGGCGGCGGTGACGGCCAGCGGGTCGGTGCAGGCGATTCTGATCCCGCCCAGCCACAACTCGGTGATTTACTCCCTGGCGGCGGGGGGAACGGTCTCCATCGCCACGCTGTTTATCGCGGGCGTGCTGCCGGGCCTGCTGCTGGGGGTGAGCCTGATGGTGCTCTGCCTGTGCTTCGCCCGCAAGCGCGGCTACCCGAAGGGGGACAAAATCCCGTTCAGGCAGGCGCTGAAAATTATGCTCGATGCCCTGTGGGGGCTGATGACGGTGGTGATTATCCTCGGCGGGATCTTGTCCGGGATTTTTACCGCCACCGAATCTGCCGCCGTGGCCTGCCTGTGGGCGTTCTTCGTCACCATGTTTATCTACCGCGACTACAAGTGGAGCGAACTGCCGAAGCTGATGTGCCGCACGGTGAAAACCGTCACCATCGTGATGATTTTAATCGGCTTTGCCGCGGCGTTTGGGGCGGTGATGACCTACATGCAACTGCCGATGCGCATCACCGAATTCTTCACATCGCTCTCCGATAACAAGTACGTGATCCTCATGTACCTCAACATCATGCTGCTGCTGATTGGCACGCTGATGGACATGGCGCCGATCATCCTGATCCTGACGCCGGTGCTGCTGCCGGTGACCAATGCACTGGGTATCGACCCGGTGCATTTTGGGATGATCATGATGGTTAACCTGGGGATTGGGCTGATCACGCCGCCGGTCGGGTCGGTGCTGTTTGTGGCGAGTGCGGTGAGTAAGCAGAAGATCGAACACGTGGTGCGGGCGATGCTGCCGTTTTACGGTATGTTGCTGGTCGTGCTGGGGATGGTGACGTACATTCCGGCGATTTCATTGTGGTTGCCGGGGCTGTTAGGGATGCAGTGACGCGTGCGGCCTGATGCCCTCACCCCGGCCCTCTCCCGCGGGGAGAGGGGGCAAACACGAGAAACGGCAACCCGGTTGCCGTTTCACTTTTACCTTTGACGCAACAGCCGCAACGCGTTCGCCGTAACCAGCACCGTCGCCCCCGTATCCGCCAGTACCGCCAGCCACAGTCCGGTCATGCCGAGCAGCGTGGTGACCAGGAAAATCCCCTTCAGACCCAGCGCAATGGCGATGTTCTGCCGAATATTGGCGCGCGTCGCCCGCGCAAGTTCTATCATCTGCGCTAGCCCGGTCAGGCGGTTGTGCGTCAGCGCCGCATCGGCGGTCTCCAGTGCCACGTCGGTGCCGCTGCCCATCGCAATGCCGATGCTGGAAGCTTTCATTGCCGGGGCATCGTTTATTCCGTCCCCGACCATCGCCAGCGGGGCGTTGCTGTTCAGCTCGGTTACCGCGCTGACTTTATCCGCAGGCAACAATCCGGCCTTAAACTCCAGCCCCAGCTCGCCTGCAATCGCCGCCGCCGCGCGCGGATTATCGCCGGTCAGGATCACGCCCTGTACTCCCAGCCTGTGTAGCGCGTCGACGGCGTCTTTCGCATCGTCACGCAGGGTGTCGCGCAGCGCCAGCATGCCCATCGACACACCGTCCTGCATCACGGTAACGACCGTCTGCCCGGCCTGCTCCAGCGCCTCAACTTGTGGAGTAGAGCGCGCGTCCGCCGCGGCGATCAGCACTTTTTTGCCTTCGACCACAGCTTCAATCCCTGACCCGACCAGCGCTCGCTGGGCCGTTGCCGGAGGGATGTTCAGCCCGCGGCCCTTCGCTTCACGCACAATCGCCTGCGCCAGAGGGTGGGTGGAACCCTGCTCCACGGCAGCGGCCAGCGTCAGCAGGGCGTCTTCACTGATGTCCTGCGGATACACGCCGGTCACCTGCGGCCTGCCGACGGTCAGCGTGCCGGTTTTATCGAAGGCGATGTGCTGGACCTGACTCAGTTGCTCCAGCGCCGCGCCGCCCTTAATCAGCGCCCCGCGACGTGCCGCCGCCGCCAGCCCGGAGGTAATCGCCGCCGGGGTGGAGATCACCAGCGCACACGGACAGCCGATCAGCAGCAGCGTCAGCCCTTTGTAAATCCAGCCCTCCCACGGCGCGCCGAAGAACAGCGGCGGGACGACGGTGACCAGCAGCGCCACCAGCATGATGGCGGGGGTGTAAATCCGGCTGAAGCGATCGATAAAGCGTTCTACCGGCGCGCGGCGCTCCTCGGCCTCTTCAATCAGCCTGAGGATGCGGTCGATGGCGCTGTCGCCCGGTTCGGAAATGACCGTCAACTGCACCAGTCGGTCGACGCTGGTGGCGCCCGCAGGCACCTTTTCACCCGCCGCGCGCGCAACCGGGATGGATTCCCCGGTCAGGGCACTTTCGTCAAAACTTGCGGTGGCGGTAACGAGGGCCCCATCGGCTGGCAGACGTCCGCCTGCGGGCACTTCAATCACGTCACCCGGTCGCAGGGTGTTGATGGCGACCGTTTCACGCTGACCATCAATAACCCGCGTGGCGGTTTCCGGCTTTAGCGCCATCAGCGCGCTCACCCCTTTACGCGCCCGGCTCGCCGCCCAGCCCTCAAGGCGTTCGCCAATTAAGAACAGCAGCAGCACCATCGCCGCTTCCGCCGTCGCGCCAATAAACAGCGCCCCGATAGCCGCCACGCTCATCAGCGTTTCGATGGCAAACCAGCTGCCGCTTCTCATCAGACGCAGCGCCTGACGGGCAATCGGGAACAGGCCAACCAGCGTGGTGGCGATAAACGCCAGGTTGCCGAACGGGTGGTTGATCTGCTCCAGCCCCCAGCTCAGGGCCATCATCATGATGAGGGTGATAAGGGGCAGGTTTTCTTTTAGCGGGGACGTTTTTTCTGCGGGCGCCGTTTCGCTGCGCAGGGTATAACCCGCTTTGCTGACGGCGGCTTCAACCTGTCTGCTGACGTCGTTTTCGGCGCTGACCAGCAGCTTTTCGGTAGCGAACAGCACCTGAACGTGGCTCACGCCCGGCACCTGCTTCACCGCGTTTTCCACTTTGCGGGCGCAGGCCGCGCAGTCCATGCCGTTGACGACCCAGCTGTAGTGATTGCCGCTTTCAGGCAGCGTTTGAGTTTGCGTTTCGCATGCGCCCTCGCAGCAGCAGTCCTCTTTTGGCGGAACCGGGCTGAGCTTAAGTGCCGAGAATTTGGGAACTTTTTTAGGTATTTCTGGAGTCGACATGGCAGTCTCCGGTAATGATAATTTTCTCATTAACCGCAGCATACACTCTGGAGTCGACTCCAGAGTCAAGCGTTATTTAGATATACAGTGAACGCACAATCAGGAAGTGTCCGGCAAAGTAACAGGCGGCAGAAATCGCATTATCCGCACGGAAGCGGCGGCGATAGTGGCTGCCCAGCCAGACGATGTTACCCAACAGCAACAGTGCGGCACCGAAGAACGCGGACATCGCAGGCGCTGTCGGACGGAAGAACCACAGCTCGCCCGCCAGCCACACCATCACCAGCGTCATGGCGATAAACGTACACACCGGCAGACGCATCTCTTCCAGACGCGACCAGATCACCGCGATCAGCAGGGCGCCAATCACCAGCAGCACCAGCGGCAGCGGCCAGAAGATGGAGAGCGTCATCTGGCTGGCAAAGTAGATGGTATAGAGCAGATGCGACAGGAAGAATGCCCCCACGGCGTACAGCAGACGCTGGCGCGGCAGCAGGGTTAAGGCATCGCCAATCAGGGACGCACACAGCCCCGCGAGGACAAGATAGCTGATGGCGTTAAACATCGGTGCCTGCCAGGCAAGCAACAGCAGGAGCAATAGCGTGACGGGTTTAAACAACCAGCGCTGCCAGGCTGGGCCACGGTAAGACGCATCGACGTAAAGCCATGCGGAAAAACAGACAGCGATAAATGACCAAAGCATATTAACTCCCTGTAACTGTTGAGGCTGAATGATCAGTTTCTGATCCAGTGTAGTGACGCGAGCGGGCGTTTGGCAATGCCGGGGCAGGCGAGGTATCCTGAATTCCGCATAATCTGATGGGATTTTTCAATGAGCAAGATGCCGCTGTTTTTTATTGTCGTGCTGGCGATTATCGTCATTGCCGCCTCGTTTCGCTTCGTGCAGCAGCGCCGTGAGAAGGCCGACAACGATGCCGCACCGCTGATGCAAAAGCGCGTGGTGGTGACGAACAAGCGCGAGAAACCGCTTAATGACCGCCGATCCCGCCAGCAGCAGGTGACGCCTGCGGGCACAACGATGCGCTATGAAGCGAGCTTTAAGCCGGAAACCGGCGGGCTGGAGATGACCTTCAGACTGGAGGCGCAGCAGTACCACCAGTTGACGGTGGGGGAGAAAGGCACGCTGAGCTACAAAGGGTCGCGGTTTGAAGGGTTTGAACCGGAGCAGTAATTTTCCCCTCACCCTAACCCTCTCCCCGAAGGGGAGAGGGTGTAAGCGTCCCCTCTCCCCTTCGGGGAGAGGGTTAGGGTGAGGGGGTTACTTCTTCACCTGCGCCTTAAACTTCTTCATCCACACCAGCAGCTCAAATACGCCGAAAATAAACACCCGCAGCTGCTGCCAGCCGGTCATCGGTGGGCTATCTTTCGGCAGTCCGTTTTTCAGCATCACCATCTGCAAGGCATGCATAAACGCGGTAAAAATCAGCGCCACGTTAATGAAGATATTCAGCGGACGCGGGAACGGGTGCACCAGATTCAAAATCAAAAAAGCCCAGACGCCCAGCATCAGCAAGCGCCCTACGTTAATCAGTACTGGCATCGGATCCTCCTTGTGCCTGACGGTGATATAGACGATAAGCCACCTGGCCGGCGACCTTCTCGCGGTGCAGATCCCAGTGAACGGGAACGGGCGGCAGACCATTTTCCACTTCGCTTTCAACGTAAATCAGCGCGTCGTCCGCCAACCAGCCATTTTGCTCCAGCAGGGATAGTGTCTCTTCCAGCAGCCCTTTACGGAACGGCGGGTCAACAAACACCACGTTGAACGGCGTCCCCTGTTGCGCGAGGAAGCTCAGCGTGTTGGTATTCACCACTTTGGCGTTGGTTGCTTTCAGCGTAGCCAAATTTTGCTGCAACGTCTGCGCGACGCCGCGCTCCATCTCCAGCAGCGTGGCGCTCGCAGCATAGCGCGACAGCGCTTCCAGCCCTAATGCACCGCTTCCGGCGAAGCAGTCCAGGCAATGGGCGTCTACCATTGACGGGGCGAGCCAGTTAAACAGCGTCTCGCGAACGCGGTCCGTGGTAGGGCGTAAACCGGGGCTGTCCGGCACCGGTAATTTCCGGCCTCGCCACTGACCGCCGATAATGCGAATTTGACCGGCCGGGGCGCGGGTGGGTTTCTTCATCTCAGGAAAGCTCTGTTAACAATGCCCTGCGATTGCGGGCGGTGATGTCAATTAAGTAAAGTGTTAGACTATTTCATCATTTTTTTAGCTTCCCTGTATATAGCGCCGCGAGGAGTGTAGTCGCAGATGGCAAAACAAAAAAAACGTGGCTTCTTTTCCTGGTTGGGTTTCGGTGAAAAAGAGCAAGAAACAGAACAGAAAACCGAAGAACTGCAGGTTGTAGAAGAGCAGTCACAGCCTGAAACGCCTGTCGAAACCGCTGCGGTTGTCGAAGCGGAAGAGCCAGCCCACAGCAAAGAAGAGATTGAATCCTTTGCCGAAGAGGTGGTTGAGGTTACCGAACAGGTTCAGGAGAGCGAAAAACCAGAGCCGGTTATCGTTGAAACCCTTACCGAAGCGCCGCAGGCCGCTATCGAACACGAAGCGCTGCCGCTGCCGGAAGAGGTGAAAGCTGAAGAAGTTTCTGCCGAAGAGTGGCAGGCCGAAGCGGAAACCGTTGAAATTGTTGAGGCGGTGGAAGAAGAAGCGGCCCTTGAGCCAGAGCTGACCGACGAAGAGCTGGAGGCCCAGGCGCTGGCGGCGGAAGCGGCTGAAGAAGCGGTCATCGTCGTGCCGGTGGAAGAGCAGGCCGAAGAAGAGATCGTTCAGGAGCAGGAAAAACCGACCAAAGAAGGTTTCTTCGCGCGCCTGAAGCGCAGCCTGCTCAAAACCAAAGAAAACTTAGGTTCCGGATTTATCAGTCTGTTCCGCGGCAAGAAGATCGACGACGATCTGTTTGAGGAGCTGGAAGAGCAACTGCTGATTGCGGACGTGGGCGTGGAAACCACCCGGAAAATCATCGCCAACCTGACCGAAGGAGCGAACCGCAAACAGCTGCGTGACGCCGAGGCGCTGTACGGCCTGCTGAAAGACGAGATGGGTGAAATTCTCGCAAAAGTTGACGAACCGCTTAATATTGAAGGCAAAATGCCCTTTGTTATTCTGATGGTTGGCGTCAACGGCGTGGGTAAAACCACCACCATCGGCAAGCTGGCGCGCCAGTTTGAGCAGCAGGGCAAATCGGTGATGCTGGCGGCGGGCGATACCTTCCGTGCGGCAGCGGTGGAACAGCTCCAGGTGTGGGGCCAGCGCAACAATATTCCGGTCATTGCCCAGCACACCGGCGCGGATTCCGCGTCCGTGATTTTCGATGCCATCCAGGCGGCGAAGTCGCGTAACGTGGACGTGCTGATTGCAGATACCGCAGGGCGTTTGCAGAACAAATCGCACCTGATGGAAGAGCTGAAGAAAATCGTTCGCGTCATGAAGAAGCTGGACGAAGATGCACCGCATGAAATTATGCTGACTATCGACGCCAGCACCGGACAGAACGCCATCAGCCAGGCGAAGCTGTTCAATGAAGCGGTAGGACTGACCGGGATCACGCTGACCAAGCTGGACGGCACCGCGAAAGGCGGGGTGATCTTCTCCGTGGCCGACCAGTTCGGCATTCCTATCCGTTACATCGGTGTGGGCGAGCGTATTGAGGATTTACGTCCGTTTAAAGCGGACGACTTTATTGAGGCACTATTTGCCCGAGAGGACTAACAATGATTCGCTTTGAACACGTCAGCAAGGCCTATCTCGGCGGGAGACAAGCGCTGCAGGGGGTAACATTCCACCTCCAGCCAGGCGAGATGGCATTCCTGACCGGCCATTCCGGCGCGGGGAAAAGTACCCTGCTCAAGCTGATCTGTGGGATCGAGCGGCCAAGTGCCGGGAAAATCTGGTTCAGCGGCCATGAAATTAGCCGTCTTAAGAACCGTGAAGTGCCGTTCCTGCGTCGTCAGATTGGCATGATTTTCCAGGATCACCACCTGCTGATGGATCGCACGGTTTTCGATAACGTCGCGATCCCGCTGATTATTGCCGGCGCCAGTTACGATGATATCCGCCGTCGCGTTTCGGCGGCGCTGGATAAGGTCGGGCTGCTGGACAAAGCGAAGAACTTCCCGATCCAGCTCTCCGGCGGTGAGCAGCAGCGCGTGGGCATCGCCCGTGCGGTGGTGAACAAGCCTGCCGTCTTGCTGGCGGATGAACCGACCGGTAACCTGGACGATGCCCTCTCTGAAGGGATCCTGCGTCTGTTTGAGGAATTTAACCGCGTGGGGGTCACGGTACTGATGGCGACGCACGACATGGGGCTTATCTCACGCCGTTCGTACCGCATGCTGACCCTGAGCGACGGGCATTTGCACGGAGGCCACGGTGAATAAGCGTGATGCAATGAACCAGATACGGCAGTTCAGCAACCGGTTTGACCGTTTCCGCAAGCCTCAGGGCGGCGGGGACGGCAATCGCCATGCGCCTAAGCGTGCCAAAGCGACACCGAAACCGAACTCCCGTAAAACCAACGTCTTCAACGAACAGGTGCGCTACGCCTTCCAGGGCGCGTTGCAGGATCTAAAAAGCAAACCGCTGGCGACGTTCCTGACGGTGATGGTGATTGCCATCTCCCTGACGCTGCCCAGCGTCTGCTACATGGTTTACAAAAACGTGAACCAGGCGGCGTCCCAGTACTATCCGTCGCCGCAGATTACCGTTTATCTGGATAAAGCCCTCGACGATAACGCGGCGGCTCAGGTAGTGGGGCAGATTCAGGCCGAGCAGGGCGTGGAGAAAGTGAACTATCTTTCCCGCGATGAAGCGCTGGGCGAATTCCGCAACTGGTCCGGGTTCGGCGGCGCGCTGGATATGCTGGAAGAGAACCCGCTGCCCGCCGTGGCGGTGGTGATCCCGAAGCTCGATTTCCAGGGCACCGATTCGCTCAACACCCTGCGCGACCGCATTACCCGCATCAATGGGATTGATGAAGTGCGCATGGACGACAGCTGGTTTGCCCGCCTTGCCGCCCTGACCGGGCTGGTGGGGCGCGTATCGGCGATGATCGGCGTGCTGATGGTGGCGGCGGTGTTCCTCGTCATCGGTAACAGCGTGCGCCTGAGCATCTTCGCCCGTCGCGATACCATCAACGTGCAGAAACTGATTGGCGCAACGGATGGTTTCATCCTCCGCCCGTTCCTCTATGGCGGCGCGTTATTAGGTTTTTCTGGTGCATTTCTTTCATTGATTTTGTCAGAAATTTTGGTGATGCGGCTGTCGTCTGCCGTCACCGAGGTGGCGCAGGTTTTCGGAACGAAGTTTGATATCAGTGGCTTAGGGTTCGATGAGTGCCTTCTGTTGCTGCTAGTCTGCTCCATGATCGGCTGGGTGGCGGCATGGCTGGCAACGGTTCAACATTTACGCCACTTTACTCCCGACTAATAAAAGCGTGATATAATCTTTCCCTGCACCGAGATGTTCGCTTGCAGGGAAAGCGTCCCTGTTGTCTCTTCCCCTGTAATCATCTTCATGTCACATTTTGTGCGTAATTTATTCACTGTTGCTCCTGGAACTTGTGGATAAAATCACTGTCTGATAAAAGAGTGAATGCTAATCTCGTTGCTCAAACGCTTTGGCATGGTTGTTGCCTGACGGGGACAACCTGGACCAGAAGAAACATTGAGAGGAATGAATGACCAAAGAAATGCAAACTTTAGCTTTAGCCCCTGTTGGTAACCTGGAATCTTACATCCGGGCTGCGAACACCTGGCCGATGTTAACGGCTGAGGAAGAAAAGGAGCTTGCTGAAAAGCTGCATTACCAGGGCGATCTGGAAGCAGCTAAAACGCTGATCCTGTCTCACCTGCGCTTTGTTGTTCACGTTGCTCGTAATTATGCGGGCTACGGCCTGCCGCAGGCGGACCTGATTCAGGAAGGTAACATTGGCCTGATGAAGGCGGTACGTCGCTTCAACCCGGAAGTGGGTGTGCGACTCGTCTCCTTCGCCGTGCACTGGATCAAAGCGGAAATTCACGAATACGTCCTGCGTAACTGGCGTATTGTGAAAGTCGCTACGACGAAAGCGCAGCGCAAACTGTTCTTCAACCTGCGTAAAACCAAGCAGCGTCTGGGCTGGTTCAATCAGGATGAAGTGGAAATGGTGGCGCGCGAGCTGGGCGTTTCCAGCAAAGACGTCCGCGAGATGGAATCCCGTATGGCCGCGCAGGACATGACGTTTGATATGTCTGCCGACGACGATACCTCCGACAGCCAGCCGATGGCCCCGGTCCTGTATCTGCAGGATAAAACCTCTAACTTTGCTGACGGCATTGAAGAGGATAACTGGGAAGACCAGGCGGCAAACAAGCTGACCTTCGCGATGGAAGGCCTCGACGAGCGTAGCCAGGATATCATCCGTGCCCGCTGGCTGGACGAAGATAACAAGTCCACGTTGCAGGAACTGGCCGACCGCTACGGCGTCTCCGCTGAACGTGTGCGTCAGCTTGAGAAGAACGCCATGAAAAAACTTCGCGCCGCTATCGAAGCGTAAATTCCTCGAAGTACACCGAGAACCCCTGGATGAGAGTCTGGGGGTTTTGTTTTTTTAGCGCCCGCTCTGGCGAATTTCTTCCCCCTGGCAAACACTTACTGATGCGCTAAGCAGGCGACTTTCAGAGGGTGACAGGGTGAAAAATAACGAACTGAACGACCGGCGTTTACAGGCGACGCCGCGCGGTATCGGCGTCATGTGTAACTTCTATGCCGATAAAGCCGAAAACGCCACGGTGTGGGATGTAGAAGGTAACGAGTATATTGATTTTGCCGCCGGGATCGCCGTGCTGAATACCGGGCATCGCCATCCTAAAGTTATCGCCGCCATCGAAAAACAGCTTCATGCCTTTACCCATACCGCTTACCAGATCGTCCCCTATGAAGGTTATGTGGCGCTTGCCGAGCGCATCAACCAGCGCGTACCCATAGAGGGGCCAGCCAAAACCGCCTTTTTCTCAACCGGTGCAGAAGCGGTCGAAAACGCGGTGAAAATTGCCCGCGCGTACACCAGACGTCCCGGCCTTATCACCTTCGGCGGCGCGTTCCACGGCCGTACCTTTATGACCATGGCGCTGACCGGCAAAGTGGCGCCCTATAAGCTCGGCTTCGGCCCGTTCCCCGGCTCGGTGTACCACGCGCAATTCCCCAACAACCTGCACGGCGTCAGTACCGCCGAAGCGTTAAAAAGCCTGGAGCGCATCTTCAAAGCCGATATCGCGCCCGATCAGGTGGCGGCAGTCATTATTGAACCGGTCCAGGGCGAGGGCGGGTTCAACGTCGCGCCCGCTGATTTTATGCAGGCGCTGCGTGCCCTGTGCGATACCCACGGGATTTTACTGATTGCCGACGAAGTGCAAACCGGCTTCGCCCGTACCGGCAAGCTATTCTCCATGGAAAACCACTGCGTGAAGCCCGATCTGATCACCATGGCGAAAAGCCTGGCGGGCGGAATGCCGCTCTCTGCCGTCTCTGGCCGGGCAGAGGTGATGGACGCGCCCGCTCCGGGCGGACTGGGCGGCACCTACGCGGGTAACCCGGTGGCGATTGCGGCGGCCCATGCGGTGCTGGACGTGATTGACGAGGAAGATCTCTGCACGCGCGCGTCTCATCTCGGCCATCATCTTGTCGAGGTGCTGAATAAAGCGAAGGATGGCTGTCCCTGGATCGCCGATATCCGTGGACAGGGCTCGATGGTGGCGGTGGAATTTACCGATCCGCAAACCGGACAGCCGTCGCCGGAATTTACCCGTCAGGTTCAGGAGCGCGCGTTGAACGAAGGGCTGCTGCTTTTGAGTTGCGGCGTCTACGGCAACGTTATCCGCTTCCTCTACCCGCTCACCATCCCCGAAGCGCAGTTCCGTAAAGCGCTGGATATTATTTCCGCCTCGCTGACACGATAAAGCCAAAAGCCCGGCTCAAATGACAGTCGGGCTTATCATATTTTCATTTCAAATTAGCTATTCCAAAATCATAAAAATGGGGTATGTTTTAGCAGAGTATGCTGAAAAAGCGCGAACAGCACGCCTATAATTGAAATAAAGCGCTACACAACAACATCACAACAATCGTTATAACCATAATAATGGGGAATCTCAGGATGAACATGAAGGGTAAAGCGTTACTGGCAGGATGTATCGCGTTGGCATTCAGCACTATGGCGCAGGCCGATATTAAAGTGGCCGTGGTGGGCGCGATGTCCGGTCCGGTAGCACAGTACGGCGACCAGGAATTTACGGGCGCGGAACAGGCGGTTGCAGACATTAATGCTAAGGGCGGCATCAAGGGCGAAAAGCTGCAAATCGTAAAATATGACGATGCCTGTGACCCGAAACAGGCGGTCGCGGTGGCGAACAAAGTGGTAAATGACGGGATCAAATACGTTATCGGTCACCTGTGCTCCTCTTCCACCCAGCCCGCGTCTGACATCTACGAAGACGAAGGCATTCTGATGATCACTCCAGCTGCGACGGCACCAGAGCTGACCGCGCGCGGCTATAAGCTGATCCTGCGTACCACCGGTCTGGACTCGGATCAGGGGCCAACCGCCGCGAAATACATTGTTGAAAAAGTGAAGCCGCAGCGCATCGCGATTGTTCATGACAAACAGCAGTACGGCGAAGGCCTGGCCCGTGCGGTGCAGGATAACCTGAAAAAAGCGAATGCCAACGTGGTGTTCTTTGACGGTATCACCGCCGGTGAGAAAGACTTCTCGACTCTGGTAGCGCGTCTGAAGAAAGAGAATATCGACTTCGTTTATTACGGCGGCTACCACCCGGAAATGGGGCAGATCCTGCGTCAGGCGCGTGCGGCGGGTCTGAAGACACAGTTCATGGGGCCAGAAGGCGTGGCGAACGTTTCCCTGTCTAACATCGCGGGTGAGTCTGCTGAAGGGCTGCTGGTGACCAAACCGAAAAACTACGACCAGGTGCCTGCGAACAAACCTGTTGTAGATGCCATCAAGGCGAAGAAACAGGATCCAAGCGGTGCGTTCGTCTGGACCACTTACGCAGCGTTGCAGTCTCTGCAAGCGGGCCTGAACCAGTCAGCCGATCCGGCGGAGATTGCCACCTGGCTGAAAGCGAACTCGGTGGAAACCGTGATGGGGCCGCTGTCCTGGGATGAGAAGGGCGACCTGAAGGGCTTCGAGTTCGGCGTGTTTGACTGGCATGCCAACGGCACGGCGACAGACGCCAAATAAAAGCAAAAAGGCAACGTAAGTTGCCTTTTTTAATGTTTTCTCCCTCTCCCCGTGGGAGAGGGCCGGGGTGAGGGCATCAGGCCGCACAGCCCCGCTTTTGCCCGGTGGCGCTTCGCTTACCGGGCCTACAATCAGCCTGGGAAAATGCGGCAGATAATGCGGCACACAATGTGGCAGACAATGTAGGCCGGGTAAGGCGCAGCCGCCACCCGGCTTTCTTTTAGCGCTTCTCCCACCCGTTCGCCTGCGCCGTAAACCCTAACGCCTGCATAAACGCCGCCATTACGCCGCGATCCTCCACGCCCACGTCGGCCATCCACCAGGAGGTCACGCTCGGGTTTTCGCGGATCACCTCTTCAATCAAATACTGCCCGACCCCGCGACGACGGGTCACGTCGCGCACGCGCAGGGAGTCCAGCGCCCCTTCCGTGCCGCTCAGCGTTACGCGGACGGCGGCCAGCAGGCGCTCGTTAAAGCGCGCGGCATAGATGCGGTGGTTCTCATCGACGGCCAGCGATGAAGAAGAATATTCCGGCCAGATCTTGCCCAGGTCGATATGATCCTGGTCGCTAAAGGTCACCAGACGCACGATAGTCAGTTTCATTAGCTGCTTGTCCAAATCAAAAAGAGTACGGCCAGTGTACTCAATTTAATTGCTCAGGCACTTTCTCTTTTTCTTCCTATTTACCAGGTGATTAGTTTTTTGGCAACGCGATGGGCAGTTTGAAAACACATGGATCGAAAAATAAGCAGAATTTTAACCTGAATGGTAGTGATTTATTCGGCGCTTTGTACCGTTATTTTATGCTGCAAACTGCGCTTTTATTTGTTTATCTCCGTCTGATTTCAGAATATTATCTTTGCTTAATCGCCTGAAAAATAGAGATATTAGTCTGGTTTTTGTTAAAAACCTGCGCTAAACCATTAAAGGCACTGGTAAAAATAGCGTTGTTCATTAAAAGTACAGAATGCTTTTTAACCATAATAAAACAAAATATAAACATCACTTCACGAATGGGGATTCTGAGATGAAAAGGAACGCGAAGACGTTAATCGCGGGGATGGTCGCACTGTCGATCTCGCATGCCGCTATGGCAGACGACATTAAAGTTGCGGTAGTGGGTGCGATGTCCGGCCCCGTTGCCCAGTGGGGCGATATGGAGTTCAACGGCGCGCGTCAGGCCATCAAAGATATCAATGCTAAAGGCGGCATCAAAGGCGACAAGCTGGTGGGCGTGGAGTATGACGACGCCTGCGATCCAAAACAGGCCGTCGCGGTCGCCAACAAAATCGTTAACGACGGTATCCAGTACGTCATCGGGCACCTGTGTTCCTCCTCCACGCAGCCTGCGTCTGATATCTACGAAGACGAAGGCATCCTGATGATCACCCCGGGCGCCACCAACCCGGAACTGACCCAGCGCGGTTACCAGCACATTATGCGTACCGCCGGTCTGGACTCCTCGCAGGGGCCAACCGCCGCCAAATACATCCTCGAAACCGTTAAGCCACAGCGCATTGCCATCATTCATGACAAACAGCAGTACGGTGAAGGCCTGGCGCGCTCCGTACAGGACGGCCTGAAAAAAGGCGGGGCGAATATCGTCTTCTTCGACGGCATTACCGCCGGTGAGAAAGACTTCTCCGCGCTGATCGCCCGCCTGCAAAAAGAGAATATCGACTTCGTTTACTACGGCGGCTACTACCCGGAAATGGGGCAGATGTTGCGCCAGGCGCGCGCCACCGGTCTGAAAACCCAGTTTATGGGGCCTGAGGGCGTCGGTAATGCCTCCCTGTCGAACATCGCGGGCGATTCTGCCGAAGGCATGCTGGTGACGATGCCAAAACGCTATGACCAGGATCCGGCGAATAAAGCTATCGTGGATGCGCTCAAGGCACAGAAGAAAGATCCGAGTGGCCCATACGTCTGGATCACCTACGCGGCCGTGCAGTCGCTGGCCACGGCCATGGATCGCACCGGCAGCAAAGAGCCGCTGGATCTGGTGAAAGATTTAAAAGCACACGGGGCGAACACCGTGATTGGGCCGCTGAACTGGGATGAGAAAGGCGATCTGAAGGGATTTGAATTTGGTGTCTTTAAGTGGCACGCCGACGGTTCGTCCTCGGTCGCCAAATAATAATCCCACCGCCCGGTTTACCGGGCGGATATAAAAAGGTTTGCATATGTCCGAGCAGTTTCTCTACTTTTTGCAGCAGATGTTTAACGGCGTCACGCTGGGAAGCACCTACGCGCTGATCGCCATCGGCTACACGATGGTTTACGGCATTATCGGCATGATCAACTTCGCCCACGGCGAGGTGTACATGATCGGTAGCTACGTCTCCTTTATGATCATCGCCGCGTTGATGATGATGGGCATCGACAGCAGCTGGTTGCTGGTGGCCGCCGGGTTTGTCGGCGCGATTGTGATTGCCAGCGCCTACGGCTGGAGCATCGAACGGGTGGCCTACCGGCCGGTGCGCAGCTCCAAGCGCCTTATTGCGCTGATCTCCGCCATCGGTATGTCCATCTTCCTGCAAAACTACGTCAGCCTGACAGAAGGTTCGCGTGACGTGGCGCTTCCAAGCCTGTTTAACGGCCAGTGGATTGTGGGGGCCAGCGAAAACTTCTCTGCCTCTGTCACCACCATGCAGCTGGTTATCTGGATTGTGACCTTCCTGGCGATGCTGGCCCTGACCGTTTTCATCCGCTACTCCCGCATGGGACGCGCCTGCCGCGCCTGCGCGGAAGACCTGAAGATGGCGAGCTTGCTCGGGATCAACACCGACCGCGTGATTGCCCTGACCTTCGTGATCGGTGCAGCGATGGCGGCGGTGGCGGGCGTGTTGCTCGGCCAGTTCTACGGCGTAATCAACCCGTACATCGGCTTTATGGCCGGGATGAAAGCCTTCACCGCCGCGGTACTGGGCGGTATCGGCAGCATTCCGGGCGCGATGATTGGCGGCCTGATTTTGGGCGTGGCCGAAGCGCTCTCCTCGGCGTACCTGAGCACCGAATATAAAGATGTGGTGTCGTTTGCCCTGCTGATTCTGGTTCTGCTGGTGATGCCTACCGGTATTCTGGGCCGTCCGGAGGTAGAGAAAGTATGAAACCGATGCATTTTGCGATGGCGCTGCTTTCTGCCGCCATGTTCTTCGTCCTGGCGGGCGTCTTTATGGGCGTTCAGTTAGGGCTGGACGGCACGAAGCTGGTGGTGGATACCGCCCCCGATATCCGCTGGCAGTGGGTGTTTATCGGTACTGGCGTGGTGTTCCTGTTCCAGCTGCTGCGTCCGCTGTTCCAGAAGACGCTGAAGAACGTCTCCGGGCCGAAATTCGTCCTTCCGGCGATCGACGGTACAACCGTAAAGCAGAAGCTGTTCCTTGTGGCGCTGCTGGTGGCTGCCGTGGCGTGGCCGTTTATGGTATCGCGCGGGACGGTGGATATTGCCACCCTGACCATGATCTACGTGATTCTGGGGCTAGGTCTGAACGTGGTGGTGGGGCTGTCTGGCCTGCTGGTGCTGGGCTACGGCGGGTTCTACGCCATCGGCGCGTACACCTTCGCGCTGCTGAACCATTATTACGGCCTCGGCTTCTGGACCTGTTTGCCGCTGGCGGGGCTGGTCTCTGCCGCCGCGGGCTTCCTGCTCGGCTTCCCGGTGCTGCGCCTGCGCGGTGACTACCTGGCGATTGTGACCTTAGGCTTCGGCGAAATCGTCCGTATCCTGCTGCTCAACAATACCGAAGTGACCGGCGGTCCGAACGGCATCAGCCAGATCCCGAAACCGACCTTCTTCGGCCTGGAGTTCAGCCGTACCGCCCGCGAAGGCGGCTGGGATACCTTCAGCAACTTCTTTGGCATCAAATACGACCCGTCCGACCGCGTGATCTGGCTCTACCTGGTGGCGCTGCTGCTGGTGGTGATTACCCTGTTTGTGATCAACCGTCTGCTGCGCATGCCGCTGGGCCGCGCATGGGAAGCGCTGCGTGAGGATGAGATCGCCTGCCGTTCCCTGGGCCTGAATCCGACCCGTATCAAGCTGACCGCGTTTACCATCAGCGCCGCGTTTGCCGGTTTCGCCGGAACGCTGTTTGCCGCGCGTCAGGGCTTCGTCAGCCCGGAATCGTTCACCTTTGCCGAATCGGCCTTCGTGCTGGCGATTGTGGTGCTCGGCGGGATGGGTTCCCAGTTCGCCGTGATCCTCGCGGCCATCCTGCTGGTGGTCTCGCGCGAGCTGATGCGCGACTTTAACGAATACAGCATGCTGATGCTGGGTGGCTTGATGGTGCTGATGATGATCTGGCGTCCGCAGGGCTTGCTGCCGATGACGCGTCCACAGCTGAAGCTTAAGAGCGCGGAAGCGAAAGGAGAGCAGGCATGAGTCAGCCATTATTATCCGTTAACGGTCTGATGATGCGTTTTGGTGGCCTGCTGGCGGTCAACAACGTGAATCTGGATCTGCATAAGAAAGAGATTGTCTCCCTGATTGGCCCGAACGGCGCAGGGAAAACCACAGTATTCAACTGCCTGACCGGTTTTTACAAGCCGACAGGTGGCACCATCATGCTGCGCGACCAGCACCTCGAAGGGCTACCGGGCCAGCAGATTGCCCGCATGGGCGTGGTGCGTACCTTCCAGCACGTGCGTCTGTTCCGGGAGATGACGGTGATTGAGAACCTGCTGGTGGCGCAACATCAGCAACTCAAAACCGGCCTCTTTTCCGGCCTGCTGAAAACCCCGGCCTTCCGCCGCGCGCAGGAGGAGGCGCTCGATCGCGCCGCCACCTGGCTCGACCGTATCGGCCTGCTCCAGCACGCCAACCGTCAGGCGAGCAACCTCGCCTACGGTGACCAGCGTCGCCTTGAGATCGTGCGCTGCATGGTGACCCAGCCGGAGATCCTGATGCTCGACGAACCGGCGGCGGGCCTTAACCCGAAAGAGACCAAAGAGCTGGACGAGCTGATTGCCGAGCTTCGCGATCATCACGACACCACCATCCTGCTGATTGAGCACGACATGAAGCTGGTGATGGGCATTTCGGACCGTATCTACGTGGTAAACCAGGGCACGCCGCTGGCAAACGGCACGCCGGAAGAGATCCGCAGCAACCCGGACGTGATCCGCGCATACCTTGGTGAGGCATAAGATGGAAAAAGCGATGTTAACGTTCGACAAGGTCAATGCGCACTACGGTAAGATCCAGGCGCTGCACGACGTCAGCCTGCACATCAATCAGGGCGAGATCGTCACCCTGATTGGTGCCAACGGCGCGGGGAAAACCACGCTGCTCGGCACCCTGTGCGGAGATCCGCGCGCCACCAGCGGGCGGATTGTGTTTGACGGCAAAGATATTACCGACTGGCAGACGGCTAAAATTATGCGTGAAGCGGTAGCGATCGTCCCGGAAGGGCGTCGCGTGTTCTCGCGCATGACGGTCGAAGAGAACCTGGCGATGGGCGGTTTCTTCGCCCACCGGGATGAATACCAGACCCGCATCAAATGGGTATACGAACTCTTCCCGCGCCTGTGGGAGCGGCGAATTCAGCGCGCGGGCACCATGTCCGGCGGGGAGCAACAGATGCTGGCGATTGGCCGCGCGCTGATGAGCCAGCCGCGTCTGCTGCTGCTGGATGAACCGTCGCTCGGGCTGGCGCCTATCATCATTCAGCAGATTTTCGACACCATCGAGCAGCTGCGCAAAGAGGGGATGACCATCTTCCTCGTCGAGCAGAACGCCAACCAGGCGCTGAAGCTCGCTGACCGTGGCTACGTGCTGGAGAACGGCCGCGTGGTGCTCTCCGATACCGGCGATGCGCTACTGGCGAACGAAGCGGTGCGGAGCGCGTATTTGGGCGGCTAAGCCGTCTGTATCGCCCGGTGGCGCTGCGCTTACCGGGCCTACGGATACCATGTAGGCCGGGTAAGGCGAAGCCGCCACCCGGCTTTTTTTCATATTAACCCCTTCACACAACCATCATCCCTCTGACGCCTGGCTGTCACCTATCTGTAAACAAACAGTTATTTTTCTGTCATTCGAGCATGTCATGTTACCTCGCGAGCACAAAACGCGTGATATCGCGCATCCGGCATAATAAGAGAGATGACAATGACATCGTTACGACACACAGCTTTGGGTCTGGCAATCGGTCTGGCTTTTGCGACGAACGCAATGGCTGTGACCACCATTCCGTTCTGGCATTCTATGGAAGGGGAGTTGGGTAAAGAGGTTGACTCCCTGGCGCAACGTTTCAACGACACCCACCCGGATTACAAAATTGTGCCGGTGTACAAAGGCAACTACGAGCAGAGCCTGAGCGCGGGCATCGCCGCCTTCCGTACCGGGAATGCGCCAGCCCTGTTACAGGTTTATGAAGTCGGCACCGCGACCATGATGGCCTCCAAAGCCATCAAGCCGGTCTATGAAGTGTTCAAAGACGCGGGCATCAACTTTGACGAATCCCAGTTTGTGCCGACCGTCTCCGGTTACTACACCGATTCCAAAACCGGCCACCTGCTGTCTCAGCCGTTTAACAGCTCCACGCCGGTGCTGTACTACAACAAAGATGCCTTCAAAAAAGCCGGTTTAGATCCGGAACAGCCGCCAAAAACCTGGCAGGATCTGGCGGAGTACACCGCGAAGCTGAAAGCGGCGGGGATGAAGTGCGGCTACGCCAGCGGCTGGCAGGGCTGGATCCAGATTGAAAACTTCAGCGCCTGGCACGGCCTGCCGGTTGCCACCAAAAACAACGGCTTCGATGGCACCGACGCGGTTCTGGAATTTAACAAGCCGGAGCAGGTGAAGCACATCGCGCTGCTGGCCGATCTGAACAAGAAGGGCGACTTCAGCTATTTCGGGCGCAAAGACGAATCCACCGAGAAGTTCTACAACGGTGACTGCGCCATTACTACCGCGTCTTCCGGTTCGCTGGCGGACATCCGTCACTACGCCAAATTCAACTACGGCGTGGGCATGATGCCGTACGACGCTGATGTAAAAGGCGCGCCGCAGAACGCCATCATCGGCGGGGCGAGCCTGTGGGTGATGCAGGGTAAAGACAACGGCACCTACAAAGGCGTGGCCGAGTTCCTCGACTTCCTGGCGAAGCCGGAAAACGCCGCCGAGTGGCACCAGAAGACCGGCTACCTGCCGATCACCAAAGCCGCGTACGACCTGACCCGGGAGCAGGGCTTCTACAGCAAGAACCCGGGCGCGGACATCGCGACGCGTCAGATGCTGAACAAGCCGCCGTTGCCGTTCACCAAAGGCCTGCGTCTGGGCAACATGCCGCAGATCCGCACCATCGTTGATGAAGAGCTGGAAAGCGTCTGGACCGGGAAGAAAACGCCTCAGCAGGCGCTGGATTCAGCGGTAGAGCGCGGCAACCAACTGTTACGCCGCTTTGAGCAGTCGACGAAGTCTTAATTAAAATCTTACTCCTCACCCTAACCCTCTCCCCATAGGGGAGAGGGGACTGCACGGAGCCGTCTTTTCTCCCTCGCCCCTATGGGGAGAGGGCCGGGGTGAGGGGCGAAAACCTACTTGAGCTAACCTATGTCATCATCCCGTCCGGTGTTCCGTTCCCGCTGGCTGCCGTACCTGCTGGTCGCGCCGCAGCTGGTCATCACCGTTATCTTCTTTATCTGGCCTGCGGGCGAAGCGCTGTGGTACTCGGTACAAAGCGTCGATCCGTTCGGGCTTTCCAGCCAGTTTGTCGGGCTGGACAACTTTACCGCGCTGTTCCATGACAGCTACTACCTGGACTCCTTCTGGACGACGATCAAATTCAGCGCGCTGGTCACCGTCAGCGGTCTTGTCGCGTCGCTGTTCTTCGCCGCGCTGGTGGATTACGTAGTGCGCGGCAGCCGTCTGTATCAGACCCTGATGCTGCTGCCTTACGCTGTGGCTCCCGCCGTGGCCGCCGTGCTGTGGATCTTCCTGTTTAACCCGGGGCGCGGGCTGATTACCCACTTCCTGGGCGAGTTTGGCTATGACTGGAACCACGCCCAGAACAGCGGTCAGGCCATGTTCCTGGTGGTGTTCGCCTCGGTGTGGAAGCAGATCAGCTATAACTTCCTGTTTTTCTTCGCCGCGCTACAGTCTATCCCGCGTTCGCTGGTGGAGGCCGCCGCGATTGACGGCGCAGGGCCAGTGCGCCGCTTCTTCCGGCTGTCGCTGCCGCTGATCGCCCCGGTGAGTTTCTTCCTGCTGGTGGTAAACCTGGTGTACGCCTTCTTCGACACCTTCCCGGTGATCGACGCCGCCACTGCGGGCGGTCCGGTACAGGCGACGACCACGCTGATTTATAAAATTTACCGCGAAGGCTTTGCCGGGCTTGATCTCTCTGCCTCTGCCGCCCAGTCCGTGGTGCTGATGTTCCTCGTCATCATCCTCACGGTGGTGCAGTTCCGCTATGTCGAAAGTAAGGTGCGCTACCAATGATTGAGAACCGTCGCGGGCTGACGATTTTCAGCCATACCCTGCTGATCCTGGGCATCCTCGTCATCCTGTTTCCACTGTACGTGGCCTTCGTCGCCGCCACGCTGGACACCAAAGCGGTGTTCGACACGCCGATGACGCTCGTCCCCGGCGGGCATCTTTTCGAGAACATGAAAACTATCTGGACCCAGGGCGTGGGGGCCAACAGCGCGCCGTTCTGGCTGATGATGCTCAACAGTTTCATCATGGCGTTCGGCATCACCGTCGGCAAAATCACGGTGTCGATGCTCTCGGCGTTTGCCATCGTCTGGTTCCGCTTTCCGCTGCGTAACCTGTTTTTCTGGATGATTTTCATCACCCTGATGCTGCCTGTGGAGGTGCGTATCTTCCCGACGGTGGAGGTGATCGCCAACCTGAAGATGCTCGACAGCTACGCGGGCTTAACCCTGCCGCTGATGGCCTCGGCGACCGCCACCTTCCTGTTCCGCCAGTTCTTTATGACCCTGCCGGATGAGCTGATTGAAGCCGCGCGTATTGACGGCGCCTCGCCGATGCGCTTCTTCCGCGACATCGTGCTGCCGCTGTCGAAAACCAACCTTGCGGCGCTGTTTGTGATCACCTTTATCTACGGCTGGAACCAGTACCTGTGGCCGCTGCTGATCGTTCAGGACGTCAACCTCGGCACCGCCGTGGCGGGCATCAAAGGCATGATCGCCACCGGCGAAGGCACCACCCTCTGGAACCAGGTAATGGCGGCGATGCTGCTCACCCTTATCCCCCCGGTCGTTATCGTTTTAGCCATGCAGCGTGCGTTTGTGCGTGGTTTAGTGGACAGTGAGAAATAAGATGGCAGGTTTAAAATTACAGGCAGTAACCAAAAGCTGGGACGGCAAAACCCAGGTCATTCAGCCGCTGACGCTCGACGTGGCGGACGGGGAATTTATCGTCATGGTCGGTCCGTCCGGCTGTGGGAAATCCACGCTGCTGCGCATGGTGGCGGGGCTGGAACGCGTGACGTCCGGGGATATCTGGATTGACCGCCAGCGCGTTACCGAGATGGAACCCAAAGATCGCGGCATCGCGATGGTGTTCCAGAACTACGCCCTCTATCCGCACATGAGCGTGGAAGAGAACATGGCCTGGGGGCTGAAAATTCGCGGCATGGGCAAAGGCCATATCGAGGAGCGCGTGAAAGAAGCCGCGCGCATTCTGGAGCTGGACGGCCTGCTCAAGCGCCGCCCGCGCGAGCTTTCCGGCGGCCAGCGTCAGCGCGTGGCGATGGGGCGCGCCATCGTGCGCGACCCGGCGGTCTTTCTGTTCGACGAACCGCTGTCAAACCTCGACGCCAAGCTGCGCGTGCAGATGCGCCTTGAGCTACAGCAGCTGCATCGCCGCCTGAAAACCACGTCCCTCTACGTGACCCACGATCAGGTAGAGGCCATGACTCTCGCCCAGCGCGTGATGGTGATGAACAAAGGCATCGCCGAGCAGATTGGCACCCCGGTGGAAGTCTACGAAAAACCGGCCAGCCGTTTTGTGGCGAGCTTTATCGGCAGTCCGGCGATGAACCTGCTGGACGGGCGGATCAATGCTGCAGGAACCCATTTTGAGCTGGAAAGCGGGATGGCGTTGCCGATCAACTGGTACTATCGTGGCTACGCCGGGCGTAAGATGACGCTCGGTATCCGCCCGGAGCATATTGGTTTGACGTCTCAGGCGGACGGCGGCGTGCCGCTGGTGATGGACACGCTGGAGATGCTGGGCGCAGACAACCTGGCGCACGGACGCTGGGGCGAACAAAAGCTGGTGGTGCGCCTGCCGCATCAGGAGCGCCCGAAGGCAGGCAGCACGCTGTGGCTGCATATGCCGGAAAATCACCTGCACTTATTTGACGGTGAAACAGGACAACGAGTATGAGCAACTGGCCTTACCCCCACATTGTCGCCCACCGTGGCGGCGGTAAACTGGCGCCGGAAAACACCCTGGCGGCAATTGACGCTGGCGCGCGCTACGGCCACACGATGATCGAGTTCGATGCCAAGCTGTCGAAGGACGGCGAAATTTTCCTGCTGCATGACGACAACCTTGAACGCACCAGCAACGGCTGGGGCGTGGCGGGCGAACTGCCGTGGCGCGATCTGCTGAAGGTGGATGCCGGAAGCTGGTTCAGCGGGGAATTCAAAGGTGAACCGCTGCCGCTGCTGGCGGAAGTGGCGGACCGCTGCCGCCAGCACGGCATGATGGCCAACATCGAAATCAAACCGACCACCGGCACCGGGCCGCTGACGGGCAAAGTCATCGCGCTGGCCGCGCGTGAGCTGTGGGAAGGGATGACGGTACCGCTGCTGTCGTCGTTTGACATCGACGCGCTGGAAGCGGCACAGGCGGCCGTACCAGAGCTGCCGCGCGGGCTGCTGCTGGATGAGTGGCGAGAAGACTGGCGCGCGCTGACTGCCCGCTTAGGTTGCGTGTCGATCCACCTCAACCATAAGCTGCTGGATGAAGCGCGCGTGATGCTGTTAAAAGAGGCCGGTCTGCATATCCTGGTCTACACCGTCAACAAACCCCAGCGTGCAGCCGAGCTGCTGCGCTGGGGCGTGGACAGCATCTGTACCGATGCGATTGACCAGATCGGGCCGAACTTTATTTATTAAGCATACTGCCGTTCTGCTGGGTCGGCAGCATATGCTGCTGACCGCTGCTTTGCGACACCCCGCCCCCTAACATCCCACCGTTTGAGTTTGACAGCGGCTGCTCGCGCATCTGGCCCTGCTGCACGCGCTGGGTATTAGCGTTCATCTGGTTTTGCAGGTGCTGCTGCTGCACCTGGGTCTGCGTCTTTAACTGCTGATTAAGCATCCCTTTCTGCTGCTGTTGCTGGCTCATCATCTCCGTCTGCATACGCTGCTGGCTCGGAATGACATAGCCCTGCTGGTTTGGGTTGTTCAGCGTGTTTATCGGCTGTGCGAGCGCGGCGAACGGAAGCAGCGCGATCAGGATCGGTAATCGTTTCATGGTTATCTCCTCCTTTGAGGCTTCTCTTAAGTTTATCCTGATTCCGGCATAACGATGATTTTTTAAGAGTTGTGAACCAGGCTTAAGCGGGGAATATAGGCCCCTTCACCTGGAGAACAATAATGATGAAACCAACCTTTTTGCGCTGGGTCGCCATCGCTGCGCTGATGGCAGGCGGCACATTTACCGTGGCGGCCAACCCGCCCGCCGCTCCTCCGGTCTCTTACGGCGTGGAGGAGGATGTTTTTCATCCCGTGCGGGCGACGCATGGCATGGTGGCCTCGGTTGACGCGCTGGCAACTCAGGTGGGCGTCGATATTCTTAAACAGGGCGGTAACGCGGTGGATGCGGCGGTCGCGGTCGGGTACGCGCTGGCGGTGACGCATCCACAGGCAGGCAACCTGGGCGGCGGCGGGTTTATGATGCTGCGCACGAAAGACGGTAAAACTACGGCCATCGACTTCCGTGAGATGGCACCGAATCAGGCCTCCCGCGATATGTTCCTCGACGATCAGGGCAATCCGGACAGTAAAAAATCCCTGACCTCGCACCTTGCCTCCGGCACGCCGGGCACCGTTGCGGGGTTCTCGCTGGCGCTGGAAAAATACGGCACGCTGCCGCTGAATAAAGTGGTACAGCCTGCCATCAGGCTGGCGCGCGACGGCTTCGTCGTCAACGACGCGCTGGCGAACGACCTCAAAACCTACGGCAGCGAAGTTATTCCCAATCATGAAAACAGCAAGGCTATCTTCTGGAAAGACGGCGAGCCGCTGAAAAAGGGCGATAAGCTGGTGCAGAAGAACCTCGCAAAAAGTCTCGAACTGATTGCCGAAAACGGTCCGGACGCCTTCTATAAGGGGCCGATTGCCGATCAGATTGCTGATGAGATGCAGAAGAACGGCGGGCTGATCACCAAAGCGGATCTGGCGGAATATAAGGCGGTGGAGCGCGAGCCGATTAGCGGCACCTATCGCGGCTACGAGGTCTTCTCCATGCCGCCGCCGTCCTCCGGGGGCATTCACATTGTGCAGATCCTCAATATTCTGGAAAACTTCGATATGCACAAGTTCGGCTTCGGTAGTGCCGATGCCATGCAGGTGATGGCGGAGGCGGAAAAGCGCGCCTACGCGGACCGCTCGGAATACCTTGGCGATCCGGATTTCGTGAAGGTGCCGTGGCAGGCGCTGACCAACAAAGCCTATGCCAAATCGATTGCCGATGAGATCGACATCAACAAGGCTAAACCGTCCAGCGAGATCCGCCCGGGCAAGCTGGCGCCGTATGAAAGTAACCAGACCACCCACTTCTCGGTCGTGGACAAAGACGGAAACGCGGTGGCGGTGACATACACGCTCAACACCACCTTCGGCACCGGGATTGTGGCGGGCAACAGCGGTATTTTGCTGAACAACGAGATGGATGATTTCTCGGCCAAGCCGGGCGTGCCGAACGTCTACGGGCTGGTCGGCGGCGATGCAAATGCGGTCGGGCCGAAGAAGCGCCCGCTGTCGTCCATGTCGCCCACCATCGTGGTGAAAGACGGCAAAACCTGGCTGGTGACCGGCAGCCCGGGCGGGAGCCGGATTATCACCACCGTGTTGCAAATGGTAGTGAACAGCATCGACTTTGGGATGAACGTCGCCGAAGCGACCAATGCGCCGCGTTTCCATCACCAGTGGCTGCCGGACGAGTTGCGCGTGGAGAAGGGCTTTAGCCCGGATACCCTCAAGCTGCTTGAGCAGCGCGGGCAGAAGGTGGCGGTGAAGGAGGCGATGGGCAGCACCCAGAGCATTATGGTCGGGCCGGACGGGGCACTGTTTGGCGCGTCGGACCCACGATCGGTGGATGATTTAACGGCGGGGTATTGAGGGCTCCCCTCACCCTAACCCTCTCCCCATAGGGGAGAGGGGATTGCACGGTGCGGTCTTTTCTCCCTCGCCCCTTCGGGGAGAGGGTCGGGGTGAGGGGTTACTTCATCCGCGCCATATAATACGCGTCCACGTACTCGCCGTTGCGCAGGGCGTAGCGCCTGCCGGTGCCTTCAATCTCAAACCCGTGCTTTTTGTACACCGCGATTGCCGGTGCGTTATCGACAAACACCGTTAACTCGATGCGGTCGACGCGCAGCCAGTTGTCGCACATATCAATCATGGTGCGTATCAGCGCGCTGGCGACGCCCCGGTTTTGCCACTGCGCACCCACACAAATTCCAAAATCGGCAACGTGGCTGCGGCGCGGACGCTGGGCTACGGCAATGCACAGATGCCCGGCGACGGTATCATCAATACAGGCGACAAGCTGCTTGATACCGGGCTGATCGGTTAGCCGGTCATGCCACATCTGCTCTGAGGGATGAGGAACCTGTAGCGTGTTGTGGTACACCTCCGGCTGGGCGTGGATCTGACGAATGGCGTCGTAATCTTTCGGTTCAGCGTGGCGTATCACTATCTCACTCATTCCTTGTTCCTCAGTCAGTTAAAAGTCCCTTCCAACATCAGTGACTTTAAAAGTTGAGTCAATCGCTATTTTTTGCAAAAAGTGTTGGACAAGTGCGAATGAGAATGATTATTATTGCTCTGCATTCAGGAAGACCTCCTACGGGAACCTGAAAGCACGACATTGCTCACATTGCTTCCAGTATTACTTTAGCCAGCTTCTCGCTGGCTTTTTTTTTGTTATGGTTAGACTCAGTAACCTTCCAAAAGGACTGAGCCATGACACTACATTGTGCATTTATTGGATTTGGCAAAAGCACCACGCGTTACCACCTTCCGTATGTTCTTAACCGAAAAGAGACCTGGCACGTGGCCCATATCTATCGCCGCCGCGCGAAGCCAGAAGAGCAGTCTCCGCAGTATTCCCATATTCATTTCACCAGCGATCTTGATGAAGTGTTAAATGATCCGCAGGTGAAGCTGGTGGTGGTCTGTACCCACGCCGACAGCCACTTTGACTACGCAAAACGCGCGCTGGAAGCAGGTAAAAACGTGCTGGTGGAAAAACCGTTCACCCCGACCATCGCCGAAGCGAAGGAACTCTTTGCGCTGGCAAAAAGCAAAGGCCTGACCGTCACGCCGTACCAGAACCGTCGCTTTGACAGCTGCTTCCTGACGGCAAAAAAGGCAATCGAAAGCGGCAAGCTCGGCGAGATCGTTGAAATCGAAAGCCACTTCGATTACTACCGCCCTGTGGCAGAAACCAAACCCGGCCTGCCGCAGGACGGTTCGTTCTACGGTCTGGGCGTACACACCATGGACCAGATCATCTCCCTGTTTGGCCGCCCGGACCACGTGGCGTACGACATCCGCAGCCTGCGCAATAAGGCCAATCCGGACGATACCTTCGAAGCACAGCTGTTCTACGGCGACCTGAAAGCCATCGTCAAAACCAGTCATCTGGTGAAAATCGACTACCCGAAATTTATCGTTCACGGCAAGAAAGGCTCCTTTATCAAGTACGGTATTGACCAGCAGGAGACCAGCCTGAAGGCCAACATCATGCCGGGCGAACCGGGCTTTGCGGCAGATGATTCCGTGGGCGTGCTGGAGTACGTGAACGACGAGGGCCTGACGGTCAGGGAAGAGCTGAAGCCGGAAACGGGCGATTATGGACGCGTCTACGATGCGCTGTATGAAACCCTCTCCAGCGGCACGCCGAATTACGTCAAGGAATCTGACGTTCTGACGAACCTGGAAATCCTTGAACGGGCCTTCGAACAGGCTTCCCCTGCCACGGTAACCCTCGCCAGATAAGCAAAAATGGCTCCTTTGTGCTTGTTCTAAATTTTTGAACAGAGGAGTCAATTTTCACCCTCTATGATCCCTGAGCGTTTGCGTCCACACTTACTCCATCGAAACGAACTGAGGGTGAAAACAATGATCTACTTACGCAAAGCAAACGAACGTGGTCACGCGAATCATGGCTGGCTGGACTCATGGCATTCATTCTCGTTTGCCGACTACTACGACCCGAACTTCATGGGCTTCTCCGCGCTGCGCGTCATTAACGACGACGTGATTGATGCAGGCCAGGGCTTCGGTACCCACCCGCATAAGGACATGGAAATCCTGACCTATGTGCTGGAAGGGGCGGTTGAGCACCAGGACAGCATGGGCAATAAAGAGCAGGTTCCGGCGGGCGAGTTCCAGATTATGAGCGCGGGTACCGGGGTGCGTCACTCTGAGTACAACCCGAGCAAAACGGAAAAACTGCACCTGTATCAAATCTGGATCATTCCAGAAGAGACCGGCATCACGCCACGCTACGAACAGCGCCGCTTCGATGCGAAACAGGGTAAACAGCTGGTGCTCTCCCCGGATGCGCGTGAAGGTTCCCTGAAAGTGCATCAGGATATGGAGCTGTACCGCTGGGCGCTGGCGAAAGATGAACAGTCTGTGCACCAGATCGCCGCCAACCGCCGCGTCTGGATCCAGGTGGTGAAAGGCGAGGTGTCCATCAATGGCACCAAAGCCACCACCGCCGATGGCCTGGCAGTCTGGGATGAGCAGGCGCTCTCCGTGCATGCCGACAGCGAAAGTGAAATTCTGCTGTTTGATCTGCCGCCGGTCTAAATAATTTCTCAACCTTCCCTTTAAACGGGGAAGGTTGAGCTTTGTCCGTGATAAACTGAGCAAATCTCTCACTTCAAGATTTCTCAGGACGATGAAAAAGAAACGCCCCGTACTTCAGGATGTCGCCGATCGCGTCGGTGTGACCAAAATGACGGTCAGCCGTTTTTTACGTAACCCGGAGCAGGTTTCCGTGGCGTTGCGTGGCAAGATTGCCGCCGCCCTTGATGAACTGGGTTATATCCCCAACCGCGCGCCCGATATTCTCTCTAATGCGACCAGCCGTGCGGTGGGCGTCCTGCTTCCTTCCTTAACCAACCAGGTTTTCGCTGAAGTGCTGCGTGGCATCGAAAGCGTGACCGATGCCTTTGGTTATCAGACCATGCTCGCCCACTATGGGTACAAGCCGGAACTGGAAGAGGAACGTCTTGAATCGATGCTTTCCTGGAACATTGACGGCCTGATTTTAACGGAACGTACTCACACCCCGCGCACGCTGAAAATGATTGAAGTGGCAGGCATTCCGGTGGTGGAGCTGATGGACAGCCAGTCGCCGTGCCTCGACATCGCCGTGGGGTTCGATAACTTTGAAGCGGCGCGTCAGATGACGGCGGCGATCATCGCCCGCGGTCATCGCCATGTGGCCTATCTGGGTGCGCGTCTGGATGAACGTACTATCATCAAACAGAAGGGATACGAGCAGGCGATGCTCGACGCCGGTTTAACCCCGTACAGCGTGATGGTGGAGCAATCTTCCTCTTATACGTCGGGTATTGAGCTGATGCGTCAGGCGCGACGCGAGTATCCGCAACTGGACGGTATTTTCTGTACCAACGATGACCTTGCGGTCGGCGCCGCGTTTGAGTGTCAGCGCCTGGGTTTAAAAATCCCGGATGATATGGCGATTGCCGGCTTCCACGGCCACGACATTGGCCAGGTGATGGAGCCGCGTCTGGCAAGCGTCCTGACCCCGCGTGAACGCATGGGCCGCATTGGTGCAGAACGCCTGCTGGCGCGCATTCGTGGTGAGGCAGTTACCCCTAAAATGTTAGATTTAGGTTTCACCTTGTCACCGGGTGGATCTATTTAATCCGACAAATTTGAAGTAGCTCACACTTATTCACTTCGCGCACGTTTGGATATTGCTTCTCTTATGCCCCGGCAGGACAATGTTACCGATAACTGTTACCCGTAACAATTGACTGAGGGACACCCTTTGAGCACGACTAATCACGATCACCACGTTTACGTCCTGATGGGCGTGTCCGGTAGCGGTAAATCTGCCGTGGCGAGCGAAGTGGCGCATCAACTCCAGGCTGCGTTTCTTGATGGTGACTTCCTCCATCCGCGCAGCAACATCATGAAAATGGCTTCCGGCGAGCCGCTGAATGACGACGACCGCAAACCCTGGTTGCAGGCGCTGAATGATGCCGCGTTCGCGATGCAGCGCACCAATAAAGTCTCCCTGATAGTCTGTTCCGCGCTGAAAAAAACCTATCGCGACCTGCTGCGCGATGGCAACCCGAACCTCTCTTTCATCTACCTGAAAGGCGATTTCGGGGTAATTGAAAGCCGCCTGAAGGCGCGTAAAGGCCACTTCTTCAAAACCCAGATGCTGGTAACGCAGTTCGAAGCGTTGCAGGAGCCGGGGGCTGACGAACAGGATGTCTTAGTGGTTGATATCGATCAGCCGCTGGAAGGTGTTGTTGCCAGCACCATCGAGGTTATTAATAAAAGGCAGTAAGTTTTGAGTACATTAACGCTAGTTTTGACAGCAGTGGGTTCCGTATTGCTGCTGCTGTTTTTAGTGATGAAGGCACGTATGCACGCCTTCGTTGCTTTGATGGTGGTTTCTATTGGTGCCGGTCTCTTTTCCGGAATGCCGCTCGACAAAATTGCGGCGACGATGGAAAAAGGGATGGGCGGCACGCTCGGCTTCCTGGCCATCGTAGTCGCGCTCGGCGCGATGTTTGGCAAGATTTTGCACGAGACGGGCGCGGTCGATCAGATTGCCGTCAAGATGCTGAAATCCTTCGGACACAGCCGTGCGCACTACGCGATTGGTCTGGCTGGTCTGATTTGCGCGCTGCCGCTGTTCTTTGAAGTGGCGGTGGTGCTGCTGATTAGCGTGGCGTTCTCCATGGCACGCCATACCGGTACCAACCTCGTGAAGCTGGTCATTCCGCTGTTTGCGGGCGTGGCGGCGGCGGCGGCGTTTCTGCTGCCGGGGCCTGCGCCGATGCTGCTGGCTTCCCAGATGCATGCTGACTTTGGCTGGATGATCCTGATTGGCCTGTGTGCGGCGATCCCGGGGATGATTATCGCCGGTCCGCTGTGGGGCAACTTCATTAGCCGTTACGTTGAGCTGCACATTCCGGATGACATCTCCGAGCCGCACCTGGGCGAGGGCAAAATGCCGTCCTTCGGCTTCAGTCTGTCGCTGATCCTGCTGCCGCTGGTGCTGGTGGGCCTGAAAACCATCGCTGCCCGCTTTGTGCCGGTGGGGTCAACCGCTTACGAATGGTTCGAATTTATTGGCCATCCGTTCACTGCGATCCTGGTGGCGTGTCTGGTCGCGATTTACGGCCTGGCGATGCGTCAGGGCATGCCAAAAGATCGCGTGATGGAGATATGCGGTGCCGCGCTACAACCTGCGGGGATTATTCTGCTGGTGATCGGGGCGGGCGGCGTGTTCAAGCAGGTGCTGGTGGATTCCGGTGTGGGTCCGGCGCTGGGCGAAGCGCTGACCGGAATGGGCCTGCCGATTGCGGTCACCTGCTTCGTGCTGGCCGCGGCGGTGCGTATCATTCAGGGCTCCGCGACCGTGGCGTGCTTAACCGCGGTGGGGCTGGTGATGCCGGTGATTGAACAGCTGAACTACTCCGGCGCGCAGATGGCGGCGCTCTCTATCTGTATCGCGGGCGGCTCGATTGTGGTATCTCACGTGAACGACGCAGGCTTCTGGCTGTTCGGTAAATTTACCGGCGCAACCGAAGCGCAAACCCTGAAAACCTGGACGCTGATGGAAACCATCCTTGGCACGACGGGTGCGGTTGTCGGGATGATTGCGTTTACGCTGCTGAGCTAACGAGACCGTATTATGTCGGGTGGCGGCTTCGCCTTACCCGACCTACAAAAAAATCAGGTCCCGTAGGCCGGGTAAGCGTAAGCGCCACCCGGCTTTTTTACATCTTCACCCTTTCATCCATGCCCGGATCCCATCCAGGAACATCTGCGTCGCCATCATCACCAGAATCAGCCCCATCAGGCGCTCGAGGGCGTTCACCCCTTTCTCTCCCAGCAGGCGCAGGAACAGCGACGACTGCAGCAGAATAATAAATGTCCCGCCCCAGGCGATCAGCAGGGCAATGACCAGGTGGCTCATCTGATTCGGGTACTGATGCGACAGCAGCATCAGCGTCGCCAGAATCGTTGGCCCGGCGACCAGCGGAATCGCCAGCGGCACGATAAACGGTTCTTCACCCGCAGGCAGGCCGCTGCTGCTGCCTTCCGCGCTCGGGAAAATCATCTTTATGGCAATCAGGAACAAAATGATCCCGCCGGAAATGGAGACCGTTTCGGCACGTAAGTTCAGGAAAGCGAGGATTTTTTCACCGGCGAACAGGAAGATAAACATCACCAGCAGGGCGATGAGCAGCTCGCGGATCATGATCGCCCGACGGCGCTTCGGCTCGGTGTGCTTCAGCACCGACATGAAGATCGGCAGATTACCGAGCGGATCCATAATCAGGATCAATAAAACCGCTGCGGAAATGATTTCACTCATCTTAAATTATCCCTGATACTTATTGTGGTCATTGCGATGATTAGCACTTTTTCTGATTGCCGGGCAATCATCGATTAATTTCGCTTGCGACTTTGGCAGCATTTTGTAATGTGAAGCATATCCCAGTTCAATACTGGCTTGCACAATCAGCACACACCCCTTGCAGGAAAAAAATGCTATGAAAAACGTTGGTTTTATCGGCTGGCGCGGTATGGTCGGCTCTGTACTCATGCAACGCATGGTTGAAGAGCGCGATTTCGACGCCATCCGCCCGGTCTTCTTCTCCACTTCCCAGCTCGGCCAGGCTGCACCGTCCTTTGGTGGTACCACAGGCACGTTGCAGGATGCTTACGATCTGGAAGCGCTGAAGGCACTCGACATTATTGTGACCTGCCAGGGCGGCGATTATACCAACGAAATTTATCCGAAGCTGCGTGAAAGCGGCTGGCAGGGCTACTGGATTGACGCGGCCTCTTCGCTGCGTATGAAAGACGATGCCATCATCATTCTCGACCCGGTTAACCAGGATGTCATTACCGACGGCCTGAACAACGGCGTGAAAACGTTTGTTGGCGGTAACTGCACCGTCAGCCTGATGCTGATGTCCCTCGGCGGCCTGTTCGCACAGGATCTGGTGGAGTGGGTCTCCGTAGCGACCTACCAGGCGGCGTCCGGCGGCGGCGCGCGACATATGCGCGAGCTGCTGACCCAGATGGGCCAGCTGCACCAGAGCGTCGCGACTGAGCTGGCAAACCCGGCGTCCGCGATCCTCGATATCGAGCGTAAAGTCACTCAGCTCACCCGCAGTGGCGAATTGCCGGTGGATAACTTTGGCGTACCGCTGGCCGGCGGTCTGATCCCGTGGATCGACAAACAGCTGGATAACGGCCAGACCCGCGAAGAGTGGAAGGGCCAGGCTGAGACCAACAAAATCCTCGCCACCGCGAACACCATTCCGGTTGACGGTCTGTGCGTGCGTATCGGCGCGCTGCGCTGCCACAGCCAGGCTTTCACCATTAAACTGAAAAAAGATGTGTCTATTCCGACCGTGGAAGAGCTGCTGGCCGCGCACAACCCGTGGGCGAAAGTGGTGCCAAACGATCGCGATATCACCATGCGCGAACTGACCCCGGCAGCCGTTACCGGCACGCTGACCACCCCGGTTGGCCGCCTGCGCAAGCTGAACATGGGACCGGAGTACCTCTCCGCGTTCACCGTTGGCGACCAGCTTCTTTGGGGTGCCGCCGAGCCGCTGCGCCGCATGCTGCGCCAGCTGGCGTAATAATTTGTTAAACACCGGGGGTGAATGTCACCCCCTTTTTTTGCGTACTACATGGAGTAAAACGCAGATGTCTTATTTTTTATCAGGAGGGCCCACGACGTTGGCTATGCTTTAAGGAAGATTTATTTCTCACCTGAGGGTAGGGCGGAGCAGAGAGGATTAACTGCACCGTTTAGGTCACATTAAAAGTCGTCCCGGAGCGCGTAAAAAGGGCGACATAAAAAAACAGGATGAATACCATGTCCGATCGTATTTCGAGAGACGTGATTAATGCGCTTATTGCGGGTCACTTTGCCGACCCCTTTTCTGTGCTAGGGATGCACCGTACAGAGGCCGGACTGGAAGTTCGGGCGCTGTTACCGGATGCAACAGAAGTGTGGGTTATCGAACCCAAAACCGGCCGCAAGGTGGGTAATCTGGAATGCCTCGACTCGCGTGGCTTCTTCTCGGGCGTCATGCCCCGCCGTAAAAATCCTTTTCGTTATCAGCTTGCCGTTATCTGGCACGGTCAGCAAAACCTGATTGATGATCCCTATAGCTTCGGCCCGCTCTTAAAAGAGATGGACGCCTGGCTGCTGTCCGAAGGGACCCATTTACGCCCCTACGAAACGCTGGGTGCCCATGCGGATACCATGGACGGTATCACCGGCACGCGCTTTGCCGTATGGGCGCCAAACGCCCAGCGCGTCTCCGTCGTCGGGCAGTTCAACTACTGGGACGGTCGTCGTCACCCCATGCGCCTGCGCCGGGAAACCGGTATCTGGGAGCTGTTTATCCCCGGCGCGCACAACGGTCAGCTCTACAAATTCGAGATGATCGATGCCAACGGCAAGCTGCGTATTAAATCCGACCCGTACGCCTTTGAGGCCGAACTGCGCCCGAATACCGCCTCGCTGATTTGCGGCCTGCCGGAGAAGGTTGTCCAGAGCGAGGAGCGCAAGCAGGCCAACCGCTTTGATGCGCCGATCTCCGTCTATGAAGTGCATCTCGGCTCCTGGCGTCGCCACACCGATAACAACTTCTGGCTGAGCTATCGCGAGCTGGCGGACCAGCTTGTGCCGTACGCCAAATGGATGGGCTTTACCCATCTGGAGCTGCTGCCAATCAACGAACACCCGTTCGACGGTAGCTGGGGCTATCAGCCGACCGGGCTATATGCGCCTACGCGCCGCTTCGGCACGCGCGATGACTTCCGCTATTTCATTGATGCCGCGCACGCCGCCGGACTGAACGTGATCCTCGACTGGGTGCCGGGCCACTTCCCGTCGGATGATTTTGCGCTGGCAGAGTTTGACGGTACGAAGCTGTACGAGCACAGCGATCCGCGCGAAGGCTATCACCAGGACTGGAACACGCTGATCTACAACTACGGTCGCCGTGAAGTGTCAAACTACCTGGTCGGGAACGCGCTGTACTGGATCGAACGTTTCGGCATTGATGCCCTGCGCGTCGATGCAGTGGCGTCGATGATCTACCGCGACTACAGCCGCAAAGAGGGTGAGTGGATCCCAAACGAGTATGGCGGGCGTGAAAACCTCGAAGCGATTGAGTTTCTGCGCAACACCAACCGCATTATCGGCGAGCAGGTGGAAGGCGCTGTGACCATGGCGGAAGAGTCAACAGACTTCCCGGGCGTTTCCCGTCCACCGGCAATGGGCGGCCTGGGCTTCTGGTACAAGTGGAACCTCGGCTGGATGCACGACACGCTCGACTACATGAAGCTTGACCCGGTTTATCGTCAGTATCACCACGATAAGCTCACCTTCGGGCTGCTCTACAACTACACCGAAAACTTCATGCTGCCGCTGTCGCACGATGAAGTGGTACACGGCAAGAAATCCGTTCTCGACCGCATGCCGGGGGACGCGTGGCAGAAGTTTGCCAACCTGCGCGCCTATTACGGCTGGATGTTCGCCTTCCCGGGCAAAAAGCTGCTGTTTATGGGCAACGAATTTGCGCAAGGGCGCGAATGGAACCACGACACCAGCCTTGACTGGCATCTGCTGGAAGGCGCGGACAACTGGCACCACGGCGTGCAGCGTCTGGTTCGCGACCTGAACCTGACCTATCGCCACCACAAAGCGCTGCACGAGCTGGACTTCGATCCGTACGGCTTTGAGTGGCTGGTGGTGGACGACCACGAGCGCTCGGTGTTTGTCTTTGTACGACGTGATAAAGCCGGTAACGAGATCATCGTCGCCAGCAACTTCACGCCGATACCGCGCGAACACTACCGCTTCGGCATAAACCAGCCGGGCAAATGGCGAGAAATCCTTAACACCGACTCCATGCACTACCACGGCAGCAACGCTGGTAACGGCGGGCTGGTACAGAGCGATGCCATTGAAAGCCATGGCCGTCCGAACTCCCTTGGCCTGACGCTGCCGCCGCTGAGCACAATCTGGCTGGTGCGGGAGGGAGAATGACGCAGCTCTCGGCAGGTAAACCCGAACCGCTCGGGGCGAGTTTTGACGGAAAGGGGGTGAACTTCACGCTCTTTTCTGCCCACGCTGAGCGGGTGGAACTCTGTGTGTTTGACGGGGAAGGTAACGAACACCGTTACGATTTACCGGCGCGCACGGGGGATACCTGGCATGGCTACCTGCCCGGAGGACGGCCGGGGATGCACTACGGTTTTCGCGTACACGGCCCCTGGGAGCCCTCTCAGGGGCACTGGTTTAACCCGGCGAAGCTGCTGATTGACCCATGTGCGCACCGCGTGGACGGCGAGTTTAAAGACGACCCGCTGTTCCACGTTGGCTACGGCGAACCAGACCACCGCGACAGCGCACCCGTCGCGCCCAAAAGCGTGGTGGTACACGATCTCTACGACTGGGAAGACGATGCCCCGCCGCGCACGCCGTGGGGCAACACCGTTATTTATGAAGCCCACGTCAAAGGGCTGACGTATCTGCATCCGTCAATCCCCAAAGAGATGCGCGGCACCTACAAAGCGCTTGGGCATCCGACGATGGTCGCGTACCTGAAGCACTTAGGGATCACCGCCCTGGAGCTGTTGCCCGTGGCGCATTTTGCCAGCGAGCCGCGGCTGCAGCGTCTTGGGTTAAGCAACTACTGGGGCTACAACCCGCTGGCGATGTTCGCCCTCGACCCGCGCTACGCGGTGCATCCGGAGAAGGCGCGGGATGAGTTTCGCGATGCGGTGAAGGCGCTTCACGCGGCGGGTATCGAGGTCATTCTGGACGTGGTGTTGAACCACAGTGCAGAAAGCGATCTTGATGGCCCGACGCTCTCACAGCGCGGAATCGATAACCGTAGCTATTATTGGATCAGGGACGACGGCGATTACGAGAACTGGACCGGGTGCGGTAACACCCTCAACCTCAGTCATCCGGCCGTTACGCATTACGCGTACGCGTGCCTGAAATACTGGGTTGAGACGTTCCACGTGGACGGTTTTCGTTTCGACCTGGCGCCGGTAATGGGGCGCACCCCGGCGTTCAGCCAGCAGGCGCCGCTGTTTGAGGCCATCAAAAACTGTCCGGTGCTTTCAAAGATGAAGCTGATTGCGGAGCCCTGGGACATCGGCGAGGGCGGCTATCAGGTGGGGAACTTCCCGCCGCTGTTTGCCGAGTGGAACGACCACTTCCGCGATGCCGTCCGCCGCTTCTGGCTGACGCGCGATCTGTCGCTGGGGGAGTTTGCCGGTCGCTTTGCCGGCTCCAGCGATCTCTTTAAGCGTGACGGCAAACGTCCGTCGGCCACCATTAATCTGGTGACGGCGCACGACGGTTTTACGCTGCGCGACTGCGTTTGTTTCAATCAGAAACACAATGAGGCAAACGGCGAAGAGAATCGCGATGGGACTAACAACAACCATAGCTTTAACCATGGTATAGAAGGGTTAGGCGGAAGTCTGGATGTGATCGAGCGGCGACGCGCCAGCGTTCATGCGCTGCTGACGACGCTTTTGTTGTCGCAGGGCACGCCGATGCTGCTGGCGGGCGATGAGCACGGTCACAGCCAGCACGGCAACAACAACGCCTATTGCCAGGACAACACCCTGACCTGGCTCAACTGGGAAGAAGCGAACAGCGGGTTGACCCATTTCACCGCGGCGCTGATCCATCTTCGCCAGCACATCCCCGCGCTCACCGCCGACTGCTGGTGGGAAGAGGGCGACGGCAACGTTCGCTGGCTGAATAAAGACGCGCAACCGTTGAGCGCGCAAGAGTGGCAACACGGCATACCCTGTCTGCAAATCCTGCTTTCGGATGCGTGGCTGGTGACGCTGAACGCGACGGATGACGTCGCAGAGATTGTTTTACCTGACGGGGAATGGCGAGCCATTCCTCCCTTTGCCGGAGCGGATAATCCGGTTGTTATGGCTGTCTGGCACGGGCCTGCGCACGGAGTGTGCGTATTCCAAAGATGATAAAAAAGGAGTTAGTCATGGTTAGATTAGAGAAGAACGATCCGTTAATGTTGGCGCGCCAGCTACCATTAAAAACAGTTGCCCTGATCCTCGCGGGCGGGCGTGGTACCCGTCTGAAAGATTTGACCATCAAGCGCGCCAAACCGGCCGTTCACTTTGGTGGTAAGTTCCGTATTATCGATTTTGCACTGTCCAACTGCCTGAACTCAGGCATTCGCCGTATTGGCGTCATTACCCAGTATCAGTCGCACACGCTGGTGCAGCACATTCAGCGCGGCTGGTCATTCTTCAGCGAAGAGATGAACGAGTTTGTCGATCTGCTCCCGGCGCAGCAGCGCGTTCACGGGGAGAACTGGTACCGCGGCACGGCGGATGCCGTGACCCAGAACCTCGACATCATTCGCCGCTACAACGCGGAATACATCGTTATCCTCGCCGGGGACCACATCTACAAGCAAGATTACTCCCACATGCTGATCGACCACGTCGAAAAAGGTGCGCGCTGCACCGTGGCGTGTCTGCCGGTGCCTGTTGCAGAAGCAACCGCGTTTGGCGTGATGCATGTAGATGGCGACGACAAGATTATCGACTTTGTCGAAAAACCGGCGAATCCGCCAACCATGCCGGGAGACGACACCAAATCGCTCGCCAGCATGGGGATCTATGTCTTTGATGCCGATTATCTTTATGAGCTGCTGGAAGAAGACGACAAAGACGAAAACTCCAGCCACGACTTCGGTAAAGACATCATCCCGAAAATTACCAAAGCTGGCATGGCGTATGCACATCCTTTCCCATTGTCCTGCGTGCAGTCCGATCCAAATGCGGAACCTTACTGGCGCGACGTCGGCACGCTGGAAGCCTACTGGAAAGCCAACCTCGATTTGGCATCTGTGACGCCTGAACTGGATATGTACGACCAGAACTGGCCGATTCGCACCCATATGGAATCGCTGCCGCCGGCGAAGTTCGTCCAGGATCGCTCCGGCAGCCACGGTATGACGCTGAACTCGCTGGTCTCTGGCGGGTGCATTATCTCCGGTTCGGTGGTGGTGCAGTCCGTGCTGTTCCCGCGCGTGCGTATAAACTCATTCTGTAATATCGATTCGGCAGTCCTGCTGCCGGATGTCTGGGTAGGGCGCTCATGTCGTCTGCGTCGCTGCGTTATCGACCGTGCCTGCGTCATTCCCGAAGGGATGGTGATTGGGGAAAACGCGGAAGAAGATGCACGTCGTTTCTACCGATCGGAAGAGGGGATCGTGTTAGTAACACGGGAAATGTTGCGGAAGCTGCAAATCAAACAGGAGCGATGATGCAGGTTTTACACGTATGTTCTGAGATGTTCCCGTTGTTAAAAACGGGCGGACTGGCGGATGTTCTTGGTGCATTACCGGCGGCGCAAATTGCCGGAGGGGTGGATACCCGCGTGTTGTTACCCGCTTTTCCGGATATCCGGCGTGGTATTCCCGATGCGAAGGTTGTTACCCGCCGCGAGACCTTCGCGGGACGTATCACCCTGCTGTTTGGACATTACAATGGCGTAGGGATTTACCTGATTGATGCGCCGCATTTATACGACCGACCCGGCAGCCCGTATCACGATACCAACCTGTACGCCTATACCGATAACGTGCTGCGCTTTGCCCTGCTCGGCTGGGTGGGGGCGGAGATGGCCGTCGGGCTGGATCCGTTCTGGCGTCCGAACGTGGTGCACGCGCACGACTGGCATGCGGGGCTGGCTCCTGCGTATCTGGCGGCGAAAGGACACCCGGCGAAATCGGTGTTTACGGTGCACAACCTGGCGTATCAGGGCATGTATTACGCGCATCATATGAATGACATCGATCTGCCATGGTCGTTCTTTAACATGCACGGACTGGAGTTTAACGGACAGATTTCGTTCCTGAAGGCCGGTCTGTACTACGCCGACCACATCACGGCGGTCAGCCCAACCTACGCGCGGGAAATTACCCAGCCGGAGTTCGGTTACGGTATGGAAGGGCTACTGCAACAGCGCCACCGTGAAGGTCGTCTGTCGGGCATTCTGAACGGCGTGGATGAACAGATCTGGAATCCGGAAACGGACCTCCTGCTGGCAGCGCGCTATGGTCGCGACTCCGTGGAGGACAAAGCGGAGAACAAGCGTCAGCTACAGATTGCGATGGGGCTGAAGGTCAACGACAAGGTACCGCTGTTTGCGGTGGTCAGCCGCCTGACCAGCCAGAAAGGGCTGGATCTGGTGCTGGAAGCGCTGCCGGGATTACTGGAGCAGGGTGGGCAGCTTGCGCTGCTCGGCGCGGGCGACCCGGTATTGCAGGAAGGTTTCCTCGCGGCCGCGGCGGAACATCCGGGGCAGGTGGGCGTGCAGATTGGCTATCACGAAGCGTTCTCGCACCGCATCATGGGCGGCGCAGACGTGATTCTGGTGCCGAGCCGTTTCGAGCCCTGCGGCCTGACGCAGCTCTATGGTCTGAAATACGGCACGCTGCCGCTGGTACGCCGCACGGGCGGGCTGGCGGATACGGTGTCTGACAGCTCCCTGGAAAACCTGGCGGATGGTATCGCCAGCGGGTTTGTTTTCGAGGACAGTAATGCCTGGTCGCTACTTCGGGCGATCCGGCGTGCTTTCGTCTTGTGGTCCCGTCCATCCCTGTGGCGTTACGTACAACGTCAGGCGATGTCCATGGACTTTGGCTGGCACGTTGCGGCGCAGTCCTACCGCGACCTTTATCAACGCTTGATGTAACGAGGCGAAGTTACTGATATGAATGCTCCATTTAGCTACTCTTCCCCCACGCTCAGCGTTGAGGCGTTGAAACACTCCATCGCCTATAAGCTGATGTTTACCATTGGGAAAGATCCCGTTATTGCCAACAAACATGAGTGGCTGAACGCCACGCTGTTTGCGGTGCGTGACCGTATGGTCGAACGCTGGCTGCGCTCCAACCGCGCCCAGCTCTCGCAGGAGACGCGACAGGTGTATTACCTGTCGATGGAGTTTTTGATTGGTCGCACCCTCTCCAATGCGCTGTTATCGCTCGGGATTTATGACGACGTCAAAAACGCACTGGAAGAGATGGGGCTGGACTTAGAAGAGCTGATTGACGAAGAGAACGACCCGGGGCTGGGTAACGGTGGTCTCGGGCGACTTGCCGCCTGCTTCCTCGATTCACTGGCGACGCTGGCGCTGCCGGGACGCGGGTACGGTATTCGCTACGACTACGGCATGTTCAAGCAGAACATCGTTGATGGGCGTCAGAAAGAGTCGCCGGACTACTGGCTGGAGTACGGTAACCCGTGGGAGTTCAAGCGCCACAACACGCGCTACAAGGTGCGTTTTGGCGGGCGTATTCAGCAGGAAGGGAAAAAATCCCGCTGGGTGGAAACCGAAGAGATCCTCGCCGTGGCCTATGACCAGATTATCCCCGGCTACGACACCGATGCGACCAACACGCTGCGCCTGTGGAACGCGCAGGCCAGTAGCGAGATCAACCTCGGTAAATTCAATCAGGGTGACTACTTCGCGGCGGTGGAAGATAAAAACCACTCTGAGAATGTGTCCCGCGTCCTGTATCCGGATGACTCGACCTACTCGGGCCGCGAGCTGCGCCTGCGTCAGGAGTATTTCCTCGTCTCGGCAACGATTCAGGATATCCTTAGCCGTCACTATCAGCTGCACAAAACCTATGCGAATCTGGCGGAAAAAACCGCTATTCACCTCAACGATACCCATCCGGTGCTGTCGATCCCTGAGCTGATGCGCCTGCTGATTGACGAGCATAAGTTCAGCTGGGATGACGCGTTTGAAGTGACCTGCCAGGTGTTCTCGTACACCAACCATACGCTGATGAGTGAAGCGCTGGAGACGTGGCCGGTGGATATGCTCGGCAAAATTCTGCCGCGCCACCTGCAAATCATCTTCGAGATCAACGACTACTTCCTCAAGACCTTGCAGGAGCAGTACCCGAACGATACCGGCCTGCTGAGCCGCGCCTCGATCATTGATGAATCCAATGGTCGCCGCGTACGCATGGCCTGGCTGGCGGTGGTGATCAGCCATAAGGTTAACGGGGTTTCAGAGCTGCATTCGAACCTGATGGTGCAGTCGCTGTTTGCAGACTTTGCGAAGATCTTCCCGACGCGTTTCTGCAACGTGACCAACGGCGTCACCCCGCGCCGCTGGCTGGCGCTGGCGAACCAGCCGCTGTCTGACGTGCTGGACGAAAATATCGGCCGCACCTGGCGCACCGATTTGAGCCAGCTGAGCGAGCTTGAGCAGCACATTGATTTTCCGACGGTGAACAAAGCCGTACGGGAAGCCAAGCTGCTGAACAAGAAACGTCTGGCGGTGTGGCTGGCTATGCACCTCAACGTGGTGGCGAACCCGAAAGCGCTGTTTGACGTGCAGATCAAGCGTATCCACGAGTACAAGCGTCAGCTGATGAACGTGCTGCACGTGATCACCCACTACAACCGCATTAAGGCTGACCCGACAGCGGAGTGGGTGCCGCGCGTGAAAATCTTTGCCGGTAAGGCGGCGTCCGCGTACTACATGGCGAAGCACATCATTCATCTTATCAACGATGTGGCGAAGGTAGTGAACCAGGATCCGGACATTGGCGACAAGCTGAAAGTGGTGTTTATCCCGAACTACAGCGTAAGCCTGGCGCAGCTGATTATTCCGGCGGCGGATCTCTCAGAGCAGATTTCCACGGCGGGGACGGAAGCATCCGGCACCAGCAACATGAAGTTTGCCCTGAACGGCGCGCTGACCATCGGCACGCTGGACGGCGCAAATGTCGAAATGCTGGAGCATGTGGGCGCGGAGAATATCTTTATCTTCGGGAATACGGCGGAAGAGGTGGAGGCGCTGCGCAAGCAGGGCTACTCGCCGCGTGAGTATTATGAAGAGGATGAAGAGTTACGCCAGGTGCTGACGCAAATCGCCACCGGGGTGTTTAACCCTGAGGAGCCTGGGCGCTATCGTGACCTGGTGGACTCGCTGATTAACTTTGGCGATCACTATCAGGTGCTGGCGGATTACCGCAGCTACGTGGATTGTCAGGATAAGGTGGACGAACTGTACCGTCAGCAGGAGAAGTGGACCAGCGCCGCGATGCATAACATCGCCAACATGGGATACTTCTCGTCAGACAGGACCATCAAAGAGTATGCCGAGAATATCTGGCATATTGATCCGGTGAGGTTGTAAAACAAAGCCGGGTGGCGGCTCCGCCTTACCCGGCCTACTCGATCCTGTAGGCCCGGTAAGCGCAGCGCCACCGGGCATTTTTTGTCACCCTCAGGACGCCAGTGACAATTCACGCTTTCCCGCATGCTGTTGCAACCATTGCGCCACGCGAGACTGCTGCTCGGCATTCAGCCACATCCCTTCTTTAGTACGACGCCAGATGGCATCGTCCAGACGGCGCACCCATTCGTGTTCCACCAGGTAGCGCAGTTCCGCTTCGTACAGCTCATGGCCAAAATGCTCGCCCAGATCGGCAATCTCTTTCGCGTCGCCGAGGAACAGTTCGGTATTGCTGCCGTAGGTGCGGGCGTAGTGGCGCGCCATTCCTTCGGTAATGAACGGGAAGCGGCGACGCAGCTTCGCGGCGTAATCGTCGCGGTTATTGCCGATATCGCCGCCAGGCAGCACGGCGCCTTTCGTCCACGCCGGGCCGATGCCTTTGTAATACGGCGCCAGTTTCTCCAGCGCATGCTCCGCCAGTTTACGGTAGGTGGTGAGCTTACCGCCAAACACCGACAGCAGCGGCGCCTGACCGTCCACGTCATGAATATCAAGCGTATAGTCACGGGTGATGGCCTGCGGTGAGTCAGACTCGTCATCACACAGCGGACGCACGCCGGAGTAGGTCCAGACCACGTCATCGCGCGCCAGCTGTTTCTTAAAGTGTGCGTTGTACACTTTCAGCAGGTAGTTGACTTCGCTCTCTTCAATCTCAACGTTTTTCGGATCGCCCTTGTACTCCACGTCAGTGGTGCCGATGATGGAGAACTCGTCCATCCACGGGATCACAAACACGATGCGCTTGTCTTCGTTTTGCAGGATATAAGCCTGCTTCTGGGTATGCACGCGCGGCACCACAATGTGGCTGCCCTTGATCAGGCGGATGCCGTACGGAGAAGGCAGGTGCATACCGTCATCGAAGAACTGTTTCACCCACGGGCCGGTGGCGTTCACCAGGCCGCGCGCTTTCCAGCTAAACTTCTCGCCGGTATCCACGTCTTCCGCCTCCACAATCCACAGGCCGTTTTCGCGGCGCGCGGCGATCGCGCGGGTACGGGTTTTCACCTCGCCGCCTTTCTTCTCGACCATCTGCGCGTTAGCCAGCACCAGACGCGCATCGTCCACCCAGCAGTCGGAATATTCGAAACCGCGCACGATTTCAGGCTTAAGGACCGATTCTGAGCCAAAACGCAAACCGGTCGAACCCGGCAGGCTGGTGCGTTTACCCAGATGATCGTACATGAACAGGCCGATGCGGATCATCCACGCCGGACGCAGGTGCGGGCGGTGGGGCAGGCGGAAGCGCATCGGGATCGCCAGATGCGGAGCCATTTTCAGCAGCACTTCGCGTTCGGCCAGCGCTTCGCTGACCAGGCGGAATTCGTAGTGTTCCAGGTAGCGCAGGCCTCCGTGGATCAGCTTGGAGCTGGCGGACGACGTCGCGCAGGCGAGATCGTTAGCTTCCAGCATCAGCACGGATAAACCGCGTCCTGCGGCATCAACCGCAATACCGGCACCGTTGATGCCCCCGCCTATCACAATCAGATCTTTGGTTTCCATAACACCCTCATGCACTTTCGTTAAAGCTCAAAAATGTTCGATATCGCTCATAATAGCAAAGGAACGCGCTTTTGGTAACATCAAAAAAACAATTTAGAGTGATATGGATAACATAATGGCGTTTACCCGCCGCCAGGACGTACACTACGGGGTAAAATCGTGCGGTCTGATGCCCTCACCCCAGCCCTCTCCCACGGGGAGAGGGTGATCCGTTTCCCTCTCCCTCCGGGAGAGGGTAGGGTGAGGGGAAAACCGCACCACACCTGAATATAAGATGAGAACACCATGGATCAGTTTGAATGTATTAACGTAGAAGAAGCCCATCAGAAGATGCACCAGAAAACCGCGGTACTGGTGGATATCCGCGATCCGCAGAGCTTTGCGATGGGCCACACGCCGGGCGCGTTCCATCTCACCAACGACACGCTGGGCGCGTTTATGCGCGATAACGACTTCGACACGCCGGTGATGGTGATGTGCTATCACGGCAACAGCAGTAAAGGCGCGGCGCAGTATCTGCTCCAGCAGGGTTACGACGCGGTATACAGCGTCGATGGCGGCTTCGATGCATGGCATCGTCATTTCCCGGCAGAAGTTGAATACGCGTTTGAGCGCTGATCCCGCTATACTGTCCCCTTTTGTGTGGAAATAAGCGACCGCTGCCCATGTTGATGATCACCTCTTTTAGCAACCCGCGCGTCGCCCAGGCGTTTGTCGACTATATGGCGACGCAGGGCATTATCCTGACTATTCAGCAGCATACACAGACGGATGTCTGGCTGGCAGACGAAAGCCAGGCTGGGCGCGTGAACGCCGAGCTGGCGCGTTTCCTGGAAAACCCGGGCGACCCGCGTTATCTGGCAGCAAGCTGGCAATCCGGCCAGACCGACAGTGGCCTGCACTATCAACGTTTTCCGTTTCTCGCCACCCTCCGCGAGCGCGCAGGACCGTTTACGCTGCTTTTGATGGCAGCCTGCATCATCGTCTTCATTATTATGAGCGTGGTGGGCGACCAGAGCGTGATGATTGCCCTCGCATGGCCGTACGATCCCTCCCTGCAATTTGACGTCTGGCGCTACTTCACGCATGCGCTGATGCACTTCTCGGTGATGCATATCCTCTTTAACCTGCTGTGGTGGTGGTATCTCGGCGGGGCGGTGGAGAAGCGGCTCGGCAGCGGCAAGCTGATTGTGATCACCCTTATCAGCGCCCTGTTAAGCGGCTATGTGCAGCATAAATTCAGCGGTCCGTGGTTTGGCGGGTTATCCGGCGTGGTGTACGCCCTGATGGGTTACGCCTGGCTCAGAGGCGAGCGCGACCCGGAAAGCGGCATCTATTTACAACGTGGATTAATAACCTTTGCGTTAATATGGCTTATTGCCGGATGGTTTGATCTGTTTGGTATGTCTATCGCCAATGGTGCGCACGTTACCGGCCTGGCGGTCGGGCTGGCGATGGCGCTGGCCGATACGCTCCATGCGCGAAAACGAACATAATTCCCAGGGATATTTCATGAAACAAACACAACGTCATGACGCCATTATCGAACTGGTAAAAAAACAGGGATACGTCAGTACTGAAGAGCTGGTGGAGCAGTTTGCCGTCAGCCCGCAAACCATCCGTCGTGACCTCAACGACCTGGCCGATCAGAACCGTATTCTGCGCCATCACGGCGGCGCGGCGCTGCCGTCCAGCTCGGTGAACACCTCATGGCATGATCGTAAGGCGACGCAAACGGCAGAGAAAGAGCGTATCGCCCGTAAAGTGGCGAGCCAGATCCCGAACGGCGCGACGCTGTTTATTGATATCGGCACCACGCCGGAAGCGGTCGCCCATGCGCTGCTGAACCATGAGAACCTCCGCGTGGTGACCAACAACCTGAACGTGGCCAACACGTTGATGCAGAAAGACGATTTTCGCATCATCCTCGCGGGCGGCGAACTGCGCAGCCGCGACGGGGGCATTATCGGCGAAGCGACGCTCGATTTTATCTCTCAGTTCCGCCTCGACTTCGGCATTCTGGGGATCAGCGGCATCGACACCGACGGCTCGCTGCTGGAGTTTGATTACCACGAGGTGCGCACCAAGCGCGCGATTATTGAGAACTCGCGCCACGTGATGCTGGTGGTGGATCACTCGAAATTTGGCCGCAATGCGATGGTCAACATGGGCAGCATTAGCATGGTGAATGCGGTCTACACCGACGAGATGCCGCCGGCGGGCGTGTTGCAGGTGATTAAGGATAACAATTTGCAGCTGGAGTTGTGCTAGCGGTGGTGTCGGGTGGCGCTGCGCTTACCCGACCTACAAATTGTTCTCCCTCTCCCTGTGGGAGAGGGTTCCCCACAAATTAATGCGAGCACTGAGCAATCCCCTCGCCCCTCCGGGGAGAGGGTTAGGGTGAGGGGAACATACGGCGGTGGTGGTCATTCCGTTCACTTTATGTTCCTTGCTACTCTGTAACGACATGACCGGTGAACGTGCCAGGGTGGCTCAGTCGCCACCACCCTGGCGACCCGGGCTCCCGGCGGTAAATCGCCGCTTCGCGGTGCCCTCGGCTTATTCCTTCCGGCTTATCGGGTACGGGCGGAGGCAACGTCCCTGTAAAGCCGCCCTCTCGGCGCATCCCTGCGCCTCGCCCCGGCCGGAAGGCAAAAGCCTCAGCGATTTACAGCCGGACCAGGGCATCGCTGACAGCCCTCAGTCATTTAGAAAGCAACTTTATTGCTTCTGCATAAAAAAATTACTGGGGATCCCTCAGCCCTGTGGGAGAGGGCCGGGGTGAGGGCATCAGGCCGCACAAAACTAAACTCCGTATCCCATCATCTTCAACAACTGCTGCGCATGCTGCACCGCGTCCTGACGGTGCGCCACGCCCAGCTTCTGATACAGATTGCGAATGTGCGTTTTGATGGTGGTTGCCGCCACCGCCAGCTCACCGGCTATCTGCTCGTTGCTGTAGCCTGAATAGATCAGCCCCAGCACCTGCCATTCACGCTGTGTGAGCGGGCTGGTGCGGATAAGCTCCGGTACTTCCGGATGGTTCAGCAGACGTTCAACAAAGTTCTCATCGAAGTGCGCAAACTTGTGGCGATGGTGCTGGTTGATCTCGCGCAGAATGCGCTGGGCGCGATGCTGATCGAGTTCCGGCAGCGTGTTGAGCTGAATCAGCTGGCGCAACTGCTGGGCCATCACTTCACCCTCAATCACAAAGTGGCTGATAAACCCGGTGCGGTTCGCCAGCTGCAACGCTTCCAGCAGCACGCGCTGGGCATCGTTTTTACGTCCCGCCTGCCAGTAAAGCTGGTTTAACAGCAGCAGGTTGCGGTTTAAATCGCTCATCAGGCGCAGGCTACGGGCGTTTTCGTTTAACTCTTCCAGCACGATTTCGGCAGGCTCGAAGTCACCCAGCAGGATCTGCACGCGGGCAATATTGCGCCACTGGCTTTGCAGGAAGTGGTTATTGGCAAATTCTGGTTTAGGCGTGTGACGCAGCCAGTTGGCGGCGGACTTTTTATCGCCGGTCATCTGCCAGTAAATCACCCGGACCTTATCGGCGTTGGAGACCCAGTCGCTATGGTACTGCCCGTTGCCGAGCAGGTTTTCCAGGCGGTTAAGGTGGTTGCGGGCATTATCCAGGTCGCCGCGTGCCAGCGAGCACTGCACCAGCAGGGCCAGGCACTGGAGTTGCTGCTGCGGCTGGAAGCTCGAAAGCACATTCAGGCCCTGGCGGGCGCAGCTTTCTGCTTCATCCAGACGCGACCATGCCCAGAGCAGCTGAGCGCGAATACGCAACAGGAACTCGTGCATCGGCAGCTGTTCCAGATGCTGTTCACGGATCAGCTGGAACGCTTTCTCCTGGTTTTCCCAGGCGGCCTGCAGGAACCCCTGAGCAAATAAAATCTCGCTTTGCTGGATCAGGCTCCAGAGGGCGTAGTGCCAGACATCGTGGCGGCGGGCCATCTGTTCGGTTTGCTGCATGAGCGAAAGCGAACGCGTGAGGTCGCCCTTACAATGCAGCACTTCGCCGTGTACCGAGGTGGCCACAATACGGCTGTAGAAATTCGCCAGCGGCAGCTCATCCAGCGCGACCATCGCCAGCCGTTCGGCTTCTTCCGGGTCGCCGTCGTTAATCGCCACCTGCGCACGCAGGGCGTTAAATTCGCCGTGCAGGGTGGCATCCATCTCGCTTTCCATTTCCTGCTCGGCGCGCGCCAGCAGGGTGTTCACTTCGCTGTAACGATGCTGGCTCTGCATCAGCCAGGCCTGGAGCAGCACCAGACGCGGATTCTCCAGCAGGCTCTCCCACGGCAGCGCTTTTAACGACTCTTCCAGCAGCGTCAGTTCGCTGTGGTTGAACAGTCCCCACGCGTGGTTGAGCAGAATATCGCGCAGCATACCGGCATCTCCGGCGGCCAGCGCATGGTGGATAGCCTCGCTCGGGAAACCTTGCGCCATCCAGCTTTCGGCGGCGGCGCGGTGAATTTCTGGCAGCTCTGCGGCCATCTCCCACTGGCAACGCTGGCGCAGGAAGCTGCCAAACAGCGGATGGTAGCTAAACCATTCGCCGGGATCGTCCATTCGCGTCAGGAACAAACCCTGACGTTCAATCTCTTCGAGCTGAAGCTGCCCGTTTTCAATACCGGTGACGCGCACAATCAGCGCATCGTTCATCGAACGTAGCAGGGAGCTTTTCAGCAGGAAATGGCGGGTAGTGAGGTCTACGCTGTTGAGTACCTCATCCACCAGATAATCCGACAGGTGGCTGGCGTTGATGCCCGCCAGGCGGCGCGCGGACTGGTGCGTTGGGCTATTGTTTTGCCGCGCGGAAAGGGCAATCAGCTGAAGCGCCGTGGCCCAGCCTGCAACGTCATCACACAGGCGGCTGCTTTCCGACGCCTCAATCGGAGAAGTCAGACGGCAGTCAAAGAACTGTTTCGCTTCCTGATGGGTAAAGGCCAGCTGCTGACTGCCGATTTCCAGCAGCTGATCGCGCACCCGCAGGTTGGCAATGCCCAGCTGCGGAAGGTTGCGCGACAGGACGACCAGCGTCAGGTTTTCCGGCTGATGGCGCAGGAAGAACCGCATCGACTCGTGAATAACCGGGTTGGTGATCAGATGATAATCATCAATCACCACATACAGCGGGCGATGCCATTCGGCCAGTTCGATAAACAGCTGGGAGAACAGAGAGGACAGGCTGGCGTACTGGCGCTTTTGCACCATCACCTCGCTGGTGACGCAATGTCCGTTGGTTGCCTGCTGAATCGCGGCAATTAAATAGCTGGCAAAACGCTCCTGCTGGTTATCACCTTCATCCAGGGAGTACCAGCCAAGATCGCTTTTACCTGCCGCCCATTGCGAAATGAGCGTTGTTTTTCCATAACCCGCAGGACTCGTAACCAGCGCCAGTCGGAAATTATGCGCACCGGAAAGTTTAGCCAGCAGGCGCTCGCGGACCACAGTATGGTCAAGACGAACCGGGCGACTTAATTTGGACGGAATCAACATAGTTTTCACTTCACTGTGGGGAACGAGAGAATTTATTTTTTTTGCGCTTCGTAATTAATATCTATAAGTTCGGCCAATAGAGGAACTATTGCAAGTTATGTCTGGGTTTGGAGGCTCTGAATTTGCACTCTGTCACAAAACATTCTCATCATTGGTGGAACTTTTCATAAATGGCTGGATGCCGCGCTGTTACTGGCTTGTCTGCATGGCGCGCGGTTGCGCTGAAACTGGTTTCAGAAAGAGATAATGACGGTGAAGTTAATTAACTTTGGGGAAAGTTGCTCTGGCTTAATAGTGTTGCTGGAAAGCCGCTGTACGTGAGAAATATTATTCTACGTAAGTAATCATTTCAGCGATGATTAATTTCCTCCGAAACTGCATTTCATTTCTTTGACGCTCTTCCGGGATCGCTTTTTCAGCGAAGCGCACACTTACACAGTGGCCTCGATCACACTTTTATGCTCATCCCCGCTACTCCTCCCTGCCTAATCCCCGACAGGAGGAGGAAGAGGCGCAATGAGCCAGGCACACTAACGCCAAATGTGTTTTCTCTCTACAGGATGCCGATTCCCTATGTCACAGCCTACTTTCAACAAAGCTCAATTCCAGGCTGCCCTGACGCGTCAGTGGCAGCGTTTTGGCCTTCATGCTGCAAACGAGATGACGCCTCACCAGTGGTGGCAGGCGGTGAGCGGGGCGCTCGCAGAGCAGCTGGACGCTCAGCCCGCGACGAAGCCTGTGAAAGGCCAGCGTCACGTCAACTACATTTCGATGGAGTTCCTGATTGGCCGTCTGACGGGTAACAATCTGCTGAACCTTGGCTGGTATCAGGACGTCGGCGACGTGCTGAAAGAACACGACATCAACCTGACCGATCTGCTGGAAGAAGAGATTGATCCGGCGCTGGGTAACGGCGGTCTGGGACGTCTGGCAGCCTGCTTCCTGGATTCCATGGCAACCGTGGGCCAGTCGGCCATTGGCTATGGTCTGAACTACCAGTACGGTCTGTTCCGCCAGTCGTTCGCTGACGGCCACCAGATGGAAGCGCCGGACGACTGGCATCGTAATACTTACCCGTGGTTCCGCCACAACGCACAGCTGGATGTGCAGGTCGGGATTGGCGGGAAAGTCACGAAGCAGGGGCTCTGGGAACCAGCGTTCACCATTACCGGTGAAGCCTGGGATCTGCCGGTGCTCGGCTACCGTAACGGCGTGGCGCAGCCGCTGCGTCTGTGGCAGGCGAAGCACGCGCATCCATTTAACCTGACTAAATTCAATGACGGTGATTTCCTGCGCGCCGAGCAGCAGGGTATCGACGCCGAGAAGCTGACCAAAGTGCTCTACCCGAACGACAACCATCTGGCGGGTAAAAAGCTGCGCCTGATGCAGCAATACTTCCAGTGCGCCTGTTCCGTGGCGGACATTCTGCGCCGCCACCACCTGGCGGGCCGCAAGCTGGCGCAGCTGCCGGACTTCGAAGTTATTCAGCTCAACGACACGCACCCAACCATTGCCATCCCGGAACTTCTGCGCGTGCTGATCGACGAGCATCAGCTGAGCTGGGACGACGCCTGGGCCATCACCAGCCGCACCTTCGCCTACACCAACCACACCCTGATGCCGGAAGCGCTGGAGTGCTGGGATGAGAAGCTGGTGAAAACGCTGCTGCCGCGCCATATGCAGATCATCAATAAAATTAACGACCAGTTTAACGTGCTGGTGGAGAAAACCTGGCCGGGCGACAAAGCCGTCTGGGCGAAGCTGGCCGTGGTACACAACAAACAGGTGCGCATGGCAAACATGTGCGTGGTAAGCGGCTTTGCGGTGAACGGCGTGGCCGCGCTGCACTCGGATCTGGTGGTGAAAGACCTCTTCCCGGAATACCACCAGCTGTGGCCGACCAAATTCCACAACGTGACCAACGGCATTACGCCGCGTCGCTGGATCAAACAGTGCAACCCGCTGCTGGCCGGCCTGCTGGACAAGACCCTGAAGAAAGAGTGGGCCAACGATCTGGACCAGCTCATCAACCTGGAAAAATACGCTGACGACGCGAAGTTCCGCGAGCAGTACCGCGCCATTAAGCTGGAGAACAAGGTACGTCTGGCCGAGTTCGTGAAAATGCGTACCGGAATTGAAATTAACCCAAATGCGATTTTCGATATCCAGATCAAACGCCTGCACGAGTACAAACGTCAGCACCTGAACCTGCTGCACATTCTGGCGCTGTACAAAGAGATCCGCGAGAACCCTCAGGCCGACCGCGTCCCGCGCGTGTTCCTGTTCGGTGCGAAAGCGGCGCCGGGCTACTACCTGGCGAAAAACATTATCCTTGCCATTAATAAAGTGGCGGCGGCGGTCAACAACGATCCGAAAGTGGGCGACAAGCTGAAGGTGGTGTTCCTGCCGGACTACTGCGTCTCTGCGGCTGAAATGCTGATCCCGGCGGCGGATATTTCCGAGCAGATCTCTACCGCCGGTAAAGAAGCGTCCGGCACCGGCAACATGAAGCTGGCCCTGAACGGCGCGCTGACCGTCGGCACGCTGGACGGTGCGAACGTTGAAATCGCCGAGAAGGTCGGTGAAGAGAACATCTTTATCTTCGGCCATACTGTTGAAGAAGTGAAAGCCATCAAAGCCAAAGGGTACGACCCGGTGAAATGGCGTAAAAAAGACAAAGTGCTGGATGCGGTGTTGAAAGAGCTGGAAAGCGGAAAGTACAGCGACGGCGACAAGCACGCGTTTGACCAGATGCTGCACAGCATGGACAAACAGGGCGGCGACCCGTACCTGGTCATGGCGGACTTCACCGCTTACGTTGAAGCGCAGAAGCAGGTCGACGTGCTGTATCGCGACCAGGATGCCTGGACCCGCGCGTGTATCCTGAACACCGCGCGCTGCGGTATGTTCAGCTCTGACCGCTCAATCCGTGATTATCAGGCTCGTATCTGGCAGGCAAAACGCTAAGGAAGCGCGATGGAGAGTAAACGTCTGGACAGTGCCGCGCAGGCGGCGGGAATTAGCCTCAGTTACATCAATGCGCACGGCAAACCGCAGTCTATTGGTGCGGACACCAAAAGACGTTTGCTGGATGCCATGCACAAATCCGACGCGAAAGCGTCGGGAGCGCCGGTGCCGAACGTGAAGGTCTTTACCGCGGGCAAAAAGATGCCGCTGGCGGTGGAAGGACGCGGCGAGTTCAGCTGGCTGCTCACCACCGAAGAGGGGCATCAGCATAAAGGCCATGCCACCGGCGGCAAAACCCTCACCCTTCCGGCGAAGCTGCCGGAGGGCTATCACAGCCTGACGCTCACCCAGAATGACAGCCGCTTCCACTGTCGGGTGATCGTCGCGCCGAAGCGCTGCTATGAGCCGCAGGCGCTACTCGAAGGCAAAAAGCTGTGGGGCGCCTGTGTGCAGCTTTACACCTTGCGTTCAGACAGCAACTGGGGCATTGGCGATTTTGGCGACCTGAAAAAGATGCTGGCATCTGTTGGTGAGCGCGGCGGGGCATTTATCGGTCTCAACCCGATCCACGCCCTCTATCCGGCGAATCCGGAAAGCGCCAGCCCGTACAGCCCGTCTTCCCGCCGCTGGCTGAACGTGATCTACATCGACGTTAACGCGTTAGACGATTTCAAAAACAGCAAAGAGGCGCAGGCGTGGTGGAAGCTGGACACCACCCAACAGATGCTGAAACAGGCCCGCGATGCGGACTGGGTCGATTATGCCTCCGTGACCGCGCTGAAAATGGCGGCGCTGCGTCTGGCATGGAAGGGCTTTGCGAAGCGTGACGACGAGCAGATGGCAGCCTTCCGCCAGTTTGTGATGCAGGAAGGCGAGAGCCTTTACTGGCAGGCTGCGTTTGATGCGCTGCATGCGTATCAGGTCCAGGAGGATGAGATGCGCTGGGGCTGGCCGGTGTGGCCGGAAGCGTATCAGTCCGTGGATACCCCGGAAGTGAAGGCGTTTTGTGAGACGCATGCCGACGAAGTGGATTTCTATCTCTGGTTGCAGTGGCTGGCGTACAGCCAGTTTGCTGCCTGCTGGCAGGTGAGCCAGGGCTATAACATGCCGATCGGTCTGTATCGCGATCTGGCCGTCGGCGTGGCGGAAGGCGGGGCGGAGACCTGGTGTGACCGTGAACTTTACTGTCTGAAAGCCTCCGTCGGTGCGCCGCCGGATATTCTGGGCCCGCTTGGTCAGAACTGGGGCTTGCCGCCGATGGATCCACACGTGATGGCGGCGCGTGCCTACGAGCCGTTTATCGATCTGCTGCGCGCTAACATGCAGAACTGCGGCGCGTTGCGTATCGACCATGTCATGTCTGTGCTGCGTCTGTGGTGGATCCCGTACGGTGAAACGGCCGATCACGGGGCGTACGTGCAGTATCCGGTGGACGATCTGCTCTCAATCCTCGCGCTGGAGAGTAAACGTCATCAGTGCATGGTGATTGGCGAAGATCTCGGTACCGTGCCGGTTGAGATTGTCAGCAAGCTCCGCGACAGCGGGGTTTACTCCTACAAAGTGCTCTATTTTGAAAACGACCATGAGAAAACCTTCCGCGCGCCGAAAGCGTACCCTGAACAGTCAATGGCAGTCGCGACGACGCATGATCTTCCTACGCTCAGAGGCTACTGGGAAAGCGGCGACCTGACGCTCGGCAAAACGCTGGGTCTCTACCCGGATGAAGAGGTTCTGCGTGGGTTGTATCAGGATCGCGAGCTGGCGAAACAGGGGCTGCTGGATGCGCTGCATAAGCATGGCTGTCTGCCGAAGCGCGCCGGGCATAAGGCGGCGCTGATGTCGATGACGCCAACGCTTAACCGTGGCTTACAGCGCTATATTGCCGCCAGCAACAGCGCGTTGCTCGGTCTGCAACCGGAAGACTGGATTGATATGGCGGAGCCGGTAAACATACCCGGTACCAGCTATCAGTACAAAAACTGGCGTCGCAAGCTGTCCACTACGCTTGAAGCGATGTTCGCCGATGACGGGGTGAACAGGTTGATTAAGGATTTGGATAAACGGCGAAAAGCAGCCGCGAAGAAATAATAAAAAACCCGCCAGTGGCGGGTTTTTTATTATCAGGTCGTGCTCATGTAGGTCGGGTAAGGCGTAGCCGCCACCCGACTTAGGGCATCAGACCACCATATTCAACAGCAGCACCCCGACCAGACCGCACACCGAAATAATGGTTTCCAGCGCGGACCAGGACTTGATGGTTTCACCGATGGTCAGGTTGAAGTACTCCTTGAACAGCCAGAAGCCCGGATCGTTCACGTGGGAGAAAATCACGCTGCCCGAACCGACCGCGATAACCATCAGCTCAGGGCTTACGCCCGTGGTCGCAATCAGCGGCGCAACGATACCACCCGCGGTAATCGCCGCAACGGTTGCAGAGCCCAGCGCGATACGCAGCACCGCGGCAATAGACCATGCCATCAGGAGCGGCGATACGTTGGTTTCATGCATCATGGCAGCAATGTATTTATCCACGCCGCTGTCGACCAGCACCTGCTTAAACGCGCCGCCACCGCCGATGATCAGCAGCATCATGGCAATGATTTTGATGGAAGAGGTCAGCGTGTCGTTGATCTGATCCATGGAACGACCACGGTTAAGACCGAAGGTGAACATGGCGATCAGGACCGCAATCAGCGTTGCCATCACCGGGTCGCCCAGGAACTCCGCAACGGACAGGAACGCGTGACCTTTCGGCAGAACCATCTCTGCTACGGCACGCATTGCCATCAGGATCACCGGCACCAGAGAGGTCCAGACGCTGACGCCAAAGCCAGGCATCTCTGCATCTGTGAAGGTTTTGGCGCTGTACAGGCCTTCCGGGATGGGCTTATCAATGCCTTTCAGGAAGCGCGCATAAACAGGACCGGCCAGGATAACCGTTGGGATCGCCAGAATCGTACCGAACAGCAGGGTTTTACCCATGTCGGCGTGGAAGATGGTAGCGATAGCCGTTGGACCCGGATGCGGCGGCAGGAAGCCGTGGGTGACGGACAGCGCCGCAGCCATCGGTACGCCTACGAACAGCAGCGGGATGTTGGCGGCAGCGGCGATGGTGAACACCAGCGGCAGCATCAGGACGAAGCCCACTTCATAGAACAGTGCGAAACCGACGGTAAAACCGGTTAACACCACCGCCCACTGGATGTGCTGCTTGCCAAATTTATCGATAAGGGTAGTGGCAATACGCTGCGCGCCACCGCAGTCCGCGAGCATTTTACCGAGCATGGCGCCGAAGCCCATGATCAGCGCCAGGCTGCCGAGCGTACCGCCGACACCGGCTTTAATGGAGCTGATAACTTTAACCAGCGGCATTCCCTGCATCAGACCGACTGCAAGTGCCACCAGAACCAGAGCGATAAATCCGTTCATTTTGAAGCGGATCATCAAGAGCAGTAATAACACAACACCGATAGCGACGATGACTAATGGCATGATTGACCTGGCCTTTGAATTGTTATGGGTAACGTCATTGTTTCAACGACAAATTCCGGTTGTCCCAACTGGGAACAGAGTAGTAACGGCACTCATACTGATGCCTGCGAAAACGATAAGTTTAGTCGGCTGTTATAAGGGTGTTGAGTGCCCATGGGAATGATACGGGTAACATGATGTGATTGAGAATCACCCAGGGAGGCAAAATTTGAATTATGAGACGCAGGTCAACATATAGAGGGGGAGGCAAGAAAAAGCAGGCCCGGTAAGCGCAGCGCCACCGGGCAATACAGACGGGCACTGAATTAGTAGTAAGAGTGCTCGCCGCGCTGGTGTTCGGTCAGATCGCGCACGCCTTTCAGTTCCGGGAATTCGTTCAGCAGCTGCTTCTCGATCCCTTCTTTCAGGGTTACATCGACCATGGAGCAGCCGTTACAGCCGCCGCCGAATTGCAGGATCGCCAGACCATCTTCGGTGATTTCCATCAGGGAAACACGTCCACCGTGGCCGGCCAGCTGCGGGTTGATCTGCGATTGCAGCAGATATTCCACACGCTCCATCAGCGGGGCATCGTCAGAGACTTTACGCATCTTCGCGTTTGGCGCCTTCAGCGTCAGCTGCGAACCCAGCTGGTCGGTGACGAAATCAATCTCCGCATCTTCAAGATACGGCGCGCTCAGCTCATCAACGTATGCGGTGAGCTGTTCAAATTTAAGGGCAGTGTCAGTTGCTTCCACAGCATCCGGAGGACAATAAGAGACACCACATTCTGCATTCGGAGTGCCTGGATTGATCACAAACACGCGGATCTGCGTCCCTTCTTCCTGATTTGCCAGCAGTTTGGCAAAGTGCGCTTGTGCAGAATCGGAAATACGGATCATAGCTTTGGCCTAATAGTTGACTAAATTACCTGGGTATAATCATACGCCCATTGAAGAAGGGCTACAAGGTACGGCACAGACACCATACCTGAACTGACGCGGCGCCGCTTTGCAAAAGCAGTCGGGAAAGTTCAGCCACGGTACTGCCCGTGGTGACGACATCATCCACAATCGCGATATGGAGACCGTTGACCGGCAATTCAAGGCGAAAGGCGTTTTTCAGGTTTCTTTTGCGCGACCGGGCGTTGAGCCGGTGCTGAACGGCAGTGGCATGAATACGTTTCAGCGCAGAGGCGGGGTACCGGCAACCCAGCCAGCGGGCGAGCGGACGGCACAGCAGGTCGCTCTGATTGTATCCCCGCCGCCAGTGCCGACGCTGAAAGAGTGGCACGTTCACGAGCGTGTCGACCGACGGTAGCCCACGCGTTCTTCGCGCCTGCAATACCGCCAGTAATAACAGGCGTGCCAGTGGCTGCGCCAGCGCGAACTGGCTGGAAAACTTAAACTGATGAACCAGACGACTCAGCGGCAAAACGTAATCATCCACCGCCACCAGCGCGCTCCACGGCGGCGCTTTTTTCAGGCATCGACCACAGGGGAGCGTCTGGCTTACGGCAGGCAAGCCGCATTGCGGACAGCCCTTCAGGTAACCCAGCGCTCCCGTGCAAACGGAACAGACGCCCCACGCGCTCAGCGCAAGTGGCATTCGGCATAGCCAGCACAAGCCGGGCACTGTTAGCATACGCAACCTCCATGTGAAAAAAGAGAACGTTAACTGATGAAGACGCTGTGGTGGCAGACCGTTGGGACGGGAAATTGTCATCTTGTGCTGCTGCACGGATGGGGACTGAACGCCGAAGTGTGGCGTTGCATAAGTGAGGAACTGGCCTCGCAATTTACGGTACACCTGGTGGATCTGCCGGGGTATGGCCGCAGCCACGGCTACGGCGCGATGACGCTCGAGGACATGGCGGAGCAGGTTCTGGAAGCGGCGCCGCAAAAAGCCGTCTGGCTCGGCTGGAGCCTGGGCGGGCTGGTGGCAAGCCAGATTGCGCTGCGCCATCCTGAGCGGGTCCAGGCGCTGATCACCGTTGCCTCATCACCCTGTTTCAGCGCCCGCGAGGCGTGGCCGGGCATCAAACCTGAGGTGCTGGCCGGGTTCCAGCACCAGTTGAGCGAAGATTTCCAGCGGACGGTGGAGCGTTTCCTGGCGTTGCAGACGATGGGAACAGAAACCGCCCGTCAGGACGCGCGGATGCTGAAGCAGACGGTGCTTTCCCTGCCGATGCCGGAGGTTGAGGTGCTGAACGGTGGACTGGAGATCCTGAAAACGGCCGATCTGCGTGAGCCGCTGGCGTCACTGACGGTGCCGCATCTGCGTATTTATGGCTATCTGGATGGGCTGGTCCCGCGCAAGGTGGTTCCGCTGCTGGATGCGCTGTGGCCGGAGAGTGAATCAATGGTGGTTGCCAAAGCGGCACATGCGCCGTTCATCTCTCATCCTGCTGAGTTTTGTTCGGCGCTGTCCAATTTTATCAGCGAAGCGTCCACCACTCCCTGAGGCAGGCTTTACCTTCCGGACAACTTTTACAACTGCCGGACAGACAACTGTCCGGCTCTTCCTGAATGCGCACGGCTTTCCCCATCGCCTCCAGCCTTTCCAGCATGGCATCGATCATCGGCTGCGGCGTATGCAGGCTGAGGCTGAGCTGCTTCGCCTCCATTCGTCCCTGTAACGCCAGTAGGTCACGAACCTGAATCAACGATGCCATCTTTTTTCCCCTTAGTGACAGTCGCCCGCAGGGCTACTACAGCAGGTCGTTGGGGTTTTGCGCGTTGCCAGCAGGTTAACGTCAACGCGGCTACGTGCCCGGCGCAGCAGGCCAATCACCATCACGTTAAACAGGATCACCGCGAGGATACAGACCAGGCTGTAGCGCGGATGCTGGCTGTAATTGACGGTTTGATAAAACACGGTCGCCAGCGAGTAGGCAATGTTCAGCCCCCACAGAATGGAGAAGCCCATCCAGCCGCGGCTGGACTCACGGGCAATGGCGCCCATGACCGAGATGCACGGAATATAGAGCAGGACGAAGATCAGGTAGCTGTAGGCCGCCGACGCGCTGCCAAATTTCTGGCCCATCACGCCCATTGCTCCGGTCGCCATTACGCCGTCGCCTTTGCTGGCTTCAATCGGGTTCGCCAGCACGCTCAGGCTGAAGGTGTCTTTCAGGCTCTGCCAGGTCTCTTCTACTGCACCCAGAAGTTCGTCACCGAGGCTGAACTCTGCCGGGTTGAACTCCTCTTCCTGGATGTTTTCCGCGGTGTAGAGCGTGTTCAGGGTGCCGACAACCACCTCTTTTGCCATCGCGCCGGTGAACAGGCCCACGGTTGCCTGCCAGTTGTCTTCCTGTACGCCAATCGGTTTGAAGACCGGCGTAATGATCCGGCTGACGGAGGCAAGGGCAGAGTCATTAATGTTGTCCGCTGCCTGGCCGCTCAGGGTGAAGCTGTTCAGGGCGCTCAGGAAAATGCTGACCACTACAATCACCTTACCGGCGCGCAGAACAAAGCCCTTCAGGCGTTGCCAGGTTTGGATAATCAGGCTTTTCAGGTGCGGAACGTGATAAACCGGCAGTTCCATCACGAACGGCGACGCTTCGCCACGCATGATGGTGTGCTTCAGCATCAGGCCGGTGAGAATAGCCATCACGATACCCAGCACATACAGGGAGAAGACGGCCAGCGCCCCTTCTTGACCAAAGAACGCCGCGGCAAAGACCGCGAAGATCGCCAGACGTGCGCCGCAGGACATGAACGGCGCCATCATGATGGTCATCAGGCGTTCGCGCGGTGCGTCCAGCGTACGCGCGCCCATGACTGACGGCACGTTACAGCCAAAACCGACAATCAGCGGCACGAAGGATTTCCCCGGCAGCCCCAGCGCCTGCATCAGGCGGTCCATCACGAAGGCGGCGCGTGCCATGTAACCGGAATCCTCAAGGAAGGAGAGGAACAGGTACATCATGCCGATCTGCGGTACCAGCGGCAGGACGGTGTTGATCCCGCCGCCGATCCCCTGCGCAAGGAAGATGGTCAACCATTCCGGGAAGTGGAGGGTGTAGCCCAGCCACTGAATACCGTGCACGAAGATAGCGACAGAGCCGCCATCAAAGATGGGTTGTAATGCACCGCCGATGTTTATAGCGAGTAGGAACATTACGTACATCACCAGTAAAAAGATTGGCAAACCGAGGAAGCGGTTGAGCACAATCTTATCCACGGCGGCGGTGAAGCGGCTGGGTTCAGCGGTTAATGCATTGCTGACCACGTCACAGATAGCGGCGATGGCCTGATAGCGCGCATCCGCAATATGCAGGGCCGGGTCGTCGAGCTCGTCGCTCAGGCGAGCCTGTGCAACGCTCAGTTTATCCGCCGCATCGCCTGCGTAGGCGCGGCTGTAGATATCGCCTTCCAGCATTTGCAGGCCAAGCCACAGGCGCTGTCTGGCGGGCATGGCGTTGTCCATCTCCTGCGCCAGCTGCCCGGCCTCGCGCAGCAGCGGCTGGGCGTAGTGCACCAGTTCGACGTCGGCATTGCCCGTGTGGCGGTCAATTGCCAGCTTCAGGGCGTCAATGCCGCGCGCGCGGGTAGAAACCAGCGGAACCACCGGGCAGCCCAGACGGGCGGAGAGGGCGTCGACGTCGATGCGCAGCTTTTGCTTCTCGGCGATGTCGAGCATGTTAAGCGCTACGATGCAGGGGATCCCCAGCTCCAGCAGCTGTAGCGTGAGGTACAGATTTCGTTCGAGATTGGAGGCATCCACCACATTGATGAGCAGATCCGCGTCGCCGCTCAGAATATAGTGGCAGGCAATTTGCTCATCGAGAGAGGTCTGAGATGAAATTGTGGTGAGTGAATAGGTCCCCGGTAAATCAACCAGCGTGACCTGATTATCTGTCGTGGTGAACTGGCCTTCTTTGCGTTCAACCGTTACGCCTGCCCAATTTCCCACACGCTGGCGTGCGCCGGTTAACTGATTAAATAAGGTTGTCTTGCCGGAATTAGGATTGCCAATTAAGCCAATAGTTAATTTTTTCATTGTTTTAGACTCACTGAAACCGCTGGCTTGTTAACGGGATAAAGATTCAACTTCAATTAATGCGAGGTCTTTTTTACGCAGAACCAGATTAACGCGTCGGGTTTCGATATGAACAGGATCGCCCAACGGCGCCACGCGCACCACCTGGAATGATGAGCCGGGTAGCATGCCCAGTGACAGTAGCTTCTGCCGATAGGCCGGGCTTATCTCACGGGTAAAACCGATAATTTTCCACGCACTTTCTGGAGTGAATTGCATAGCGCCTGATTCCACGAGAGGTTAAATAATCAACACTGCGATGATAATGAGAATAGTTTTTATCAGCAATAATAAAAATGTAACGGGATGTTGTTAATCGTATTAATTTGCGGTCTGCTTGACCTTGCTCAATATTTGCGGGAATACCCGGGAAGGAATAAAAAGCGTATTTGTTAATGGAGTGATAAATAGCGGTTTAAATATGGATATGCAATCGGTTTCATATTTTACGATATAATTTTTCCCCTCACCCCGGCCCTCTCCCCAAAGGGGCGAGGGTGTTCAAGTTCCCTCTCCCCTTTGGGGAGAGGGTTAGGGTGAGGGGCATTTACAGGATTAGCGTTTCTTACCCATCGCCGCTGCCAGAGCATCCATCATCGCGCTGTTGCCTGCTGGCTGTGCGTCACGTCCGCGTGGCTTCGCGGCTTTCGCTGCCGGACGCTGCTGTTCACGGCCTCCGCCATTACCGCCACGGCGCGCGTTAGTGTCGCCCGGCTGCTCGTCCAGACGCATGGTCAGGGCGATACGCTTACGCTGAAGATCCACTTCCAGCACTTTCACCTTCACGATGTCGCCCGCTTTGACCACGGTGTGCGGATCTTCAACGAACTTGTCGGCGAGGGAAGAGATATGCACCAGACCGTCCTGATGCACGCCGATATCCACAAACGCGCCAAAGTTGGTGACGTTGGTTACCGCCCCTTCCAGCACCATGCCCGGCAGCAGGTCGTTCATGGTTTCCACGCCGTCAGCAAAGGTCGCGGTTTTAAACTCAGGACGCGGATCGCGGCCCGGTTTTTCCAGCTCTTTGATGATGTCAGTGACCGTCGGCACGCCGAACTGTTCGTCGGTAAAATCCACCGCTTTCAGGTTACGCAGCGCGCTGCTGTCGCCCATCAGGTCTTTCAGCGCCTGCTGGGTGGCGGCCAGGATACGCTCGACAACCGGATAGGCTTCCGGGTGAACGGTAGAGGCATCCAGCGGGTTATCGCCGTGGTTGATGCGCAGGAAGCCCGCGCACTGCTCAAAAGCTTTCGGCCCCAGACGGCTCACCTTCAGCAGCTGCTGGCGGTTCTGGAACTGACCGTTCTCATCACGCCAGGCGACGATATTCTGCGCCATCATACGGGTCAGGCCTGCTACGCGGGTCAGCAGCGGAACGGAAGCGGTGTTCAGGTCCACGCCGACGGCGTTAACGCAGTCTTCCACCACCGCATCCAGCTTGCGCGCCAGCTGCGTCTGGCTCACGTCGTGCTGATACTGGCCCACGCCGATGGATTTCGGGTCAATTTTCACCAGCTCCGCCAGCGGATCCTGCAAACGACGGGCGATAGAGACCGCACCGCGCAAGGAAACGTCCAGTTCCGGGAACTCCTGCGCTGCCAGCTCAGAGGCGGAATAGACAGATGCCCCCGCTTCGCTGACGATCACTTTCTGCGCCGTCACTTTCGGGAACTGCTTCTGCACGTCGAGATAGAAACGTTCGGTTTCGCGGGACGCCGTACCGTTACCGATGGCAACCAGCTCAACGTTGTACTTCTCGCACAGCGCGGCGACCACGATAGCCGCTTTCGCTGCCTGACCGGTGTGCGGGTAAATGGTGTCGGTGGCAACCAGCTTGCCGGTGCCGTCAACCACGGCCACCTTCACGCCGGTGCGCAGACCCGGATCGAGACCCATGGTGGCGCGCAGGCCAGCCGGCGCAGCCATCAGCAGGTCGTGCAGGTTACGGGCGAAGACGTTGATCGCTTCGTCTTCGGCGCGCTCGCGCACGGTGCCCATCAGCTCGGTTTCGAGGTGCATGAGCACCTTGATGCGCCAGGTCCAGCTCACCACGCCTTTGCGCCAGCTGTCCGCCGGGGCGTTGTTCAGGCGCAGACCGAGGTGATCCATAATGATCTGCTCACAGTGGCTCTCTTTAGGCGGCTCGTCAAACTGCGGATCGGCCTTCAGGGAGAGCTGCAGCACGCCTTCGTTACGACCGCGGAACATCGCCAGCGCGCGGTGAGACGGTGCGGTAGAAATGGGTTCGTGGTGATCGAAGTAGTCGCGGAATTTCGCGCCTTCGTCCTCTTTGCCGGACACCACGGTGGAGACGATATGGGCGTTCTTCCACAGGTAATCACGCACTTTGGCCAGCAGCGCCGCGTCTTCGGCGAAGCGCTCCATCAGAATGTAGCGAGCGCCGTCCAGCGCGGCTTTGGTGTCCGCTACGCCTTTTTCGGCGTCGATAAATTTGGCGGCTTCGGTTTCCGGATCGTGAGACGGCTCGTTCCACAGCAGGTCGGCCAGCGGCTCAAGGCCGGCTTCGATCGCAATCTGCCCGCGCGTGCGGCGCTTCGGTTTGTACGGCAGATAGAGATCTTCAAGTTCGGTTTTGCTCAGGGTACCGTTAATGGCTTTTTCCAGGTCACTGGTCAGCTTGCCCTGCTCGCCGATAGATTTGAGGATCGCCTGACGTCGGTCTTCCAGCTCGCGCAGATAGCCCAGACGGGTCTCAAGGTTACGCAGCTGCGTGTCATCCAGACCGCCGGTGACTTCCTTACGATAACGTGCAATAAACGGCACGGTGTTCCCTTCATCAAGCAGACGAACGGCAGCTTCTACCTGTTCGGCTCTGGCCTGAATATCACCCGCAATAATGCGGCAGAGCGACTCTTTCATCATGGTCAGTTCATCTTGTGGATCGAAAATCAGGGGGATAGTTATACGGGCTGACACCAAAAAATGCCAGCCGGGGAGGGCGCTCTCGGACTATTTAACATACTCGATTTCGTTGACGTACCAGCTTGCTTCACCCGCGGGCGTCTGGACAACGGCTAAATCGCCCACCTCTTTTTTCAGCAGGGCGCGGGCCATGGGTGAATCGATAGAAATGTAATCCTTACGACCGAAAATTTCATCATAGCCAACGATACGAAAACGCAGGGTGTCGCCGTTGTCGTTTTCAATTTCGACCCACGCGCCGAAAAACACTTTACCTTCCTGTTGCGGGGAGTAATCGACAATTTTGAGATTCTCGAGGCATTTCGTCAGGTAGCGTACCCGGCGATCGATTTCGCGCAGTCGCTTTTTATTGTACTGATAGTCCGCATTCTCGCTGCGGTCGCCCAGACTTGCGGCCCAGGTGACTTTTTTGGTCACTTCCGGACGCTCTTCGCGCCACAGGTAATCCATCTCTTTTTTGAGTTTCTCGTACCCTTCGCGGGTGATCAGAGGCGTTTTCATGGTGCTGCCTTTAATGCCGGTTAACTGTCTTTGCGCACAATACGTAGCGCACAGTGTAACAGACAAGATTAATAATGATTTATGTGATGAAATGAACAGATAAGCTGCTGTTAAATATGCTTTGTAACAATTTCGTCTAGAATTTATACCAGAATTTGCTGGTCGAACCCGTGCACTTTTTTAGAATACGCTGTTCCAGGCTTATCCGAACCTTTGGGAGTACACACAATGCAAGAGAACTACAAAATTCTGGTCGTAGATGACGACATGCGCCTGCGTGCGCTGCTGGAACGTTATCTGACCGAGCAGGGCTTCCAGGTTCGTAGCGTCGCGAACGCGGAACAGATGGATCGTCTGCTGACGCGTGAATCCTTCCATCTGATGGTGTTGGACCTGATGCTGCCTGGCGAAGATGGGCTCTCTATTTGCCGTCGTCTGCGTAGCCAGAGCAACCCGATGCCAATCATCATGGTGACGGCGAAGGGTGAAGAAGTTGACCGTATCGTCGGCCTTGAGATTGGCGCTGATGACTACATTCCTAAGCCGTTCAACCCGCGTGAACTGCTGGCGCGTATTCGCGCCGTGCTGCGTCGTCAGGCGAACGAGCTGCCGGGCGCGCCGTCTCAGGAAGAGGCCGTCATTGCATTCGGTAAGTTCAAGCTGAACCTCGGCACCCGTGAAATGTTCCGTGAAGATGAGCCAATGCCGCTCACCAGCGGCGAGTTTGCGGTACTGAAAGCGCTGGTCAGCCACCCGCGTGAACCGCTTTCACGTGACAAGCTGATGAACCTGGCGCGCGGCCGTGAATACTCCGCAATGGAACGTTCTATCGACGTGCAGATCTCTCGTCTGCGCCGCATGGTGGAAGAAGATCCGGCGCATCCTCGTTATATTCAGACCGTGTGGGGTCTGGGCTACGTGTTTGTCCCGGACGGCTCTAAAGCATGAGGCGAATGCGCTTCTCGCCGCGAAGTTCGTTTGCCCGCACGCTGTTATTGATCGTCACCCTGCTGTTTGTCAGCCTGGTGACGACCTACCTGGTGGTGCTGAACTTTGCGATCCTGCCGAGCCTTCAGCAGTTTAATAAGGTGCTGGCATACGAAGTGCGTATGCTGATGACCGACAAACTGCAACTGGAGGACGGCACGCAGTTGGTTGTCCCCCCGGCGTTCCGTCGGGAAATCTACCGTGAGTTGGGCATTTCTCTCTACTCGAACGAAGCGGCGGAAGATGCCGGCCTGCGCTGGGCGCAGCACTATGAATTCCTTAGCCAGCAGATGGCGCAGCAGCTTGGCGGCCCGACGGAAGTGCGCGTTGAGGTCAATAAAAGCTCGCCGGTTGTCTGGCTGAAAACCTGGCTGTCACCCAACATCTGGGTGCGTGTTCCGCTCACCGAGATTCATCAGGGTGACTTCTCACCGCTGTTCCGATACACCCTGGCGATCATGCTGCTGGCCATCGGTGGCGCATGGCTGTTTATTCGTATCCAGAACCGACCGCTGGTCGACCTGGAGCATGCGGCATTGCAGGTTGGTAAAGGTATTATCCCACCGCCGCTGCGCGAGTATGGCGCATCGGAAGTGCGCTCGGTAACGCGTGCTTTTAACCACATGGCGGCAGGCGTTAAACAGCTGGCTGACGACCGTACGCTGCTGATGGCGGGGGTTAGCCATGACCTTCGCACCCCGCTGACACGTATCCGGCTGGCAACAGAGATGATGGGCGAGCAGGATGGTTATCTTGCAGAGTCCATCAACAAGGATATCGAAGAGTGTAACGCCATCATCGAGCAGTTTATCGACTACCTGCGCACCGGGCAGGAGATGCCGATGGAGATGGCGGATCTGAACGCGGTTCTGGGCGAAGTTGTTGCCGCCGAAAGCGGCTACGAACGTGAAATTGCGACCGACCTTCAGGCGGGCGAGATTCAGGTACGTATGCACCCACTCTCCATCAAACGCGCGGTAGCGAATATGGTGGTCAACGCGGCGCGCTACGGCAACGGTTGGATCAAAGTCAGCAGCGGTACGGAACTCAACCGCGCCTGGTTCCAGGTGGAAGACGATGGCCCGGGCATCAAGCCTGAGCAGCGTAAGCACCTGTTCCAGCCGTTTGTGCGCGGCGACAGCGCGCGCAGCACCAGCGGAACCGGCTTAGGCCTGGCGATTGTGCAGCGTATTGTTGATAACCATAACGGACTGCTGGAAATTGGCACCAGCGAACGGGGTGGTTTGAGCATTCGCGCATGGTTACCGGTGCCGGTTTTACGGGGGCAGGTGAAAGAGAGTTAAAAAAGGGTGGGGCCTGATGCCCTCACCCCGGCCCTCTCCCACGGGGAGAGGGAGAAAACATTAAAAAAGGCAACTTTCGTTGCCTTTTTGCTTTTACCTTGGTCCCGCACTCACCAGCGCAGCACCCGCCGGGGTGTCGGTATACTTCTCAAAGTTTTCGATAAACAGTTTCGCCAGCGATTCTGCCTTCTCGCGCCACTGTTCCGGTGAACCATAGGTGTTACGCGGATCGAGGATACGCGTATCCACGCCAGGCAGCTCTGTTGGGATCGCCAGATTGAACATCGGCAGCGTAAAGGTCTCGGCGTTATCCAATGAACCATCCAGAATCGCGTCGATGATGGCGCGGGTATCTTTGATGGAGATACGCTTGCCGGTACCGTTCCAGCCGGTGTTCACCAGATAGGCCTGGGCACCGGACGCCTGCATGCGTTTCACCAGCACTTCCGCGTACTGCGTCGGGTGCAGCGACAGGAACGCCGCGCCGAAGCAGGCGGAGAAGGTTGGGGTTGGCTCGGTCACGCCGCGCTCGGTACCCGCCAGTTTAGCGGTAAAGCCGGAGAGGAAATGGTACTGAGTCTGGCTGGCGGTCAGGCGGGAAACCGGTGGCAGCACGCCGAACGCGTCTGCGGTCAGGAAAATCACCTTCGTGGCGTGGCCCGCCTTCGACACCGGCTTCACGATGTTGTCGATGTGGTAAATCGGGTAAGAGACGCGGGTGTTTTCGGTTTTGGACGCATCGTCGAAGTCGACAGAGCCATCGGCACGCACGGTGACGTTTTCCAGCAGCGCATCGCGGCGAATCGCGTGGTAGATATCCGGCTCTGCCTCTTCCGACAGGCGAATGGTCTTCGCGTAGCAGCCGCCTTCAAAGTTAAACACACCGTCGTCGTCCCAGCCGTGCTCGTCGTCGCCAATCAGACGACGTTTTGGATCGGTGGACAGCGTCGTTTTACCGGTGCCGGAAAGGCCGAAGAACACCGCTACGTCACCTTTTTCACCGACGTTCGCCGAGCAGTGCATGGAGGCGATACCGCGCAGCGGCAGCAGGTAGTTCATGACCGAGAACATCCCTTTCTTCATTTCGCCGCCGTACCAGGTACCGCCGATCAGCTGGATACGCTCGGTCAGGTTGAAGGCGATGAAGTTTTCGGAGTTCAGACCCTGCTCTTTCCACTGCGGGTTGGTGCATTTCGCGCCGTTCATCACGATAAAGTCAGGGGTGAAGTTTTGCAGTTCTTCATCGGTCGGACGAATGAACATGTTCTTCACGAAATGCGCCTGCCAGGCCACTTCAGTGATAAACCGAACGGAGAGACGGGTGTCGGCGTTAGCGCCGCAGAAAGCATCGACGATGAACAGACGCTTGCCGGAAAGCTGATGGGTGACGAGCCCTTTCAGATGCTGCCAGGTTTCAGGAGAGAGCGGTTTGTTATCGTTCTTCCCTTTGCCTTTATCGGCCCACCACAGCGTATCGCGGGTGGTATCATCTCGGACGATGTATTTATCTTTCGGCGAACGGCCGGTAAAAATACCGGTATCGACGGCGATAGCACCAAGATTCGTCAACACACCTCGCTCGTATCCTTCCAGTGCCGGATTGAGCTCTTCCTGATACAGCGTATCGTAATCGGGGTTGTAGACCACTTCCTGGACGTCGTGAATACCATAAGCCTTGAGATCTTGCGGGGTTAAACCATTAACACGCATATCACTGCTCCTTAGCCAATATGTACTGCCTGAAATTGTAGGGTTTTTCTGGGGATGTTAACCGCGACGGGGCTCATAGATTTACGTATCTGGTCAAAACCCTTACTAACGGAAAACGCTGCGACTCCAGTCACAGGGCGGGCAGATTATCGCAGGAATCGCTTTTTGGTTGGGGAAAATGTTCTTAAAAGGTTAATCTCTGGTGAATTTATCCAGAAGAATGTGAATGTAATCGCATACATGAAAGAAAATTACGTAAGAGTTACATTGGGAAAACGATTCAGGTCTCTTGGGTCAGCTATTTTCAGAGTTTGAGGTGGGGGCCAGAGTTTTGCCTTGATGAGACAATAGATTTTTCATGAACAAGGGATGAGAAATGGAAAACCGTGAGACGTTATCTCCTTCAACGCGCGTAGCCGTCGTGCTGGCGGGGGCTCTACAGGGCGTAATTTGCTATGTAATTACGTGGTATATCGAGTACGCAAAATTGCCATCGGATACGCTGTGGCTGATGTGTGTAGTACCTGCCACCGTGGTAATGACAACCACGTTGTCTCTTGCCATGACGTCATTCAGAAAGCCATTTTTGTGGCTGTCACTCGGGATGATCGGCGCGGCAGTCGCGGGTATGGGCGGCTGGCTTAAGTGGAGCGTTGCAGGACTCGAAAGCTGGAATCTCAGAGATGAGATGCTCGTTTTCGGCTTTCATCTGCTGCTGATGACGCTGTTCGTGTTGCCATGGCTTCAGCGGCGTCTGGATCCCGTCCCGACTACCTCGTTCTACAGCGACTTTTATCAACGAAACTGGCATAACGCGCTGACGCTGCTCATTATTTTTGTTTCGAATGGTCTCTTCTGGCTGGTGCTTTTCCTCTGGGCCGAGCTTTTCGAACTTATCGGCATCGGCTTTTTTGATCGGCTTTTCTTTCATTCTGACGGGTTTATTTCAGTGGCGATTGGCGTGGTTTCAGCCAGTGCGGCCGTGCTCACGCGTATGCAGGTAAGGTTAATCCTTGCCCTGCAAAATCTGCTGACCCTCATAGCCACCGGTCTGCTTCCCCTGATGGCGGCGCTGGCGCTGCTCTTTATTGGCGCGTTGCCTTTTGTCGGCTTTGAATCCATTTCAGCCAGAATATCCGCCGCGGGCTTGCTGACCACCTTAGCGCTGCTGCTGTTATTCCTGGTGACGATAGTGTGGCATCCACAGCGTCAAACGCTGCCTTACTATGCCCCGCTGCGAGGGATGATTCGCCTTGCTGTGGCTATCGTACCCGCGTACCCGGTTCTGGCGGGGTGGGCGCTGTGGCTACGCATTTCGCAATACGGCTGGTCACCCGAGCGTCTGTACGGGGTATTGATAACCATCGTGGCGCTGGTCTGGGCGGTCGGTTTTTGCGCCAGCGTTCTGATTCAGCGCCGTGAACCGCAGAAGATCCATGCGTACGTCATACCGGCGACCGGGCTGCTTTCCCTCATCTTCCTGGCGTTGATCCATACCCCCGTGCTGGATCCGTGGCGAATAAGCGTTGCAAGCCATATGGCCCGCTATCAGGACGGCAGAATAACGGCGGATCAAGTCAGCCTGTATATGCTCAGTAACGCTGGACGAAAGGGGCGGGAGGCGATGCTCACGCTGCAAAACGATCCGCAGTTTATCTCTAACCCAAAACGCCAGCGTGAAATAAATGGTCTTCTCTCCAGGAACGCTGGCGGAGCAGGTAAGATGACCGCCGCGATGCTGGAAAAACAGGTCCAGCTCGCACCGGGAATGGCTCGTCCTGATAAGGCATTGTGGCAAGCCATGCTCAGCAATCAGTATCGCTTTGAGAGCTGCGATAGCGCCCAGAGTAACTGTTTACTCATGCCGCTGGATCTTAACGGCGACGGCAAGCCTGAAGCCGTGCTATTTCAATTTACCGATCGCACGATCGTGGCTTACACACAAACCAACACGGGCTGGAGGATCGCCGGGGACGCGTGGAAAATGCCGGAGGCATTGACCAGAGAAGAACTTGACCGCGCATTAAGGCAGAGGAAAGTGAAATCTGTCGTGAAGCCCTGGGCGGATATTGAGATTTTTGGGGAGCGTGTCGATATGAGCTACGACAGTTACAATAATGCGCGGCGGCGTTAGTGCTCTTTCTTGCCGGGTGGCGCTACGCTTACCCGGCCTACAATTAGCAATCATATCAAAAAATTGCACAATTCATTGTAGGCCCGTGCAAGCGTAGCGCCGCCGGGCAACAGGCTCAGAGCTTAGTGAACCTGCGGATCCGCCGGAGAGGCGTTATTGCGGATCTCCGCGATATCCATCGAATTGAACACGTAGTGCGTACCGCAGTAGTCACAGTGCATATCGATTTCACCGTCTTCCGCCATGATGCTGTCGATCTCTTCATCCGGCAGCGTTTTCAGGGCGCCAGCACAACGCTCGCGGGAGCAGGTGCACTTAAATTCCACCGCCTGCGGATCGTAAACCGTCACTTCTTCTTCGTGGTAGAGACGCCACAGCACGTCGGTCGCCGACAGGGTGAACAGCTCTTCCGCTTTGATGGTTTCCGTCAGCGTTGCCAGATGCTCGAAATCATTGGTCTGCGCATCCTGCGCAGGCAGAACCTGAAGCAGCATACCGCCGGCAGCAGGCTGACCATCCACTTCACCGGTGCGGATGAACAGACGGGTTGGCAGCTGTTCGGAACGCATGAAGTAATCTTCCAGGCAGGCGGCAAGCGTATCGCCTTCCAGACCGACAACGCCCTGATAGCGTTCCCCCTCTTCAGGCGAAATCGTGATGACCAGGTAGCCGTTACCGACCAGCGTTTTCAGATCCGCATTTTCAGGGATATCGCCCTGAACGCGCGCCACGCCGCGCATCTGCTGCTGGTTATTGCCGTTGATCACCGCCAGCGACATTGGGCCATCGCCCTGCAACTGGACGGTAATATCGCCAGCGAACTTCAGCGTGGCGGTCAGCAGGCTGGTGGCAACCAGCAGTTCGCCCAACAGGGTTTTTACCGGCAGCGGGTAGTTGTGGTTTTCCAGAATCTGTTTCCAGGTTTCGGATACGGTGACCAGCTCGCCGCGCACGGCGAATTGTTCAAACAGATAGCGGTGTAATTGGTCGTGTTGGGCCATTTTCATCTCTCATGCAGGTGAGGGTTACTCGCTCTCACCGTGTTTAAATTTCATCAGATCGCGGCGCTCTTTTTTATCCGGTCGCCGGTCCGGGTGAGGCATCGTCAGCGCGTTCATTTTGCGCGCCAGCGCGGTTTTCTCGCGCTTCTCTATGCTTTCGGCCGTCTCTTCATACAGCAAAACGGCTTCGGTTGCGGGCCGCCGCTGTTCGGTAATGGCTTTCACCACCACCGTTTTCTCATCGTTGCCCTGGCGAAGCGTTAACGTGGCATTCAGTTCAACCAGCTTGCTCGGTTTGCTGCGCTGACCGTTGTAATGCACCTTTCCGCCGTCAACCATTTCACGGGCAAGGGCGCGCGTTTTGTAAAAACGGGCGGCCCACAGCCATTTATCCAGTCTTACCCCATCAGAGGGTTTTTCTTTCATGGCGTCTCCTTCACGGTGAGTGAGGGGATCATCCGGCGATAGTCGTTCAGCCCCGGATGTCTCAGATAGCTTTTTTCAGCCAGGCCGGAATCAGGATTGGTCACGCCCAGGCAATAGCGAATGCCAAATGCGGCCGCAGAATCCAGAATCGGCTCGCTGTCGTCAATGAACAGCGTGCGTTCCGGCTGTAAACCGGTCTCTTCCACCACGGCATGCCACAACCGCTGATCCTCTTTCGGATAACCAAATGTGTGGGTGGAAAGCAATAAATCAAGGTGCGAAGCAAGACCGGTATGTTCCAGCTTCACGGCCAGGTTATGGGGATGCGCATTTGTCAGCAAAATACGGCGCTTACCGCAGGCTTTCAGCGCGTCTAGGAACGGGACCGTATCTTCGCGCAGTACGGCGCGTGCGCCCTGGGCGGTGGTCATGGCGCAAATATCCAGACCGAGTCGCTCGCTCCAGTAGTCAAGACAGTACCAGTTTAGCGTATGCTGCACCGCGCTATATTGCGAACGAATGAATTCCTGCGCTTCCGCCGGGGAGATCCCCTGCTGTTCACCGTATGTTTCCGGGACCAGCTTTTGCCAGAAATAGTTATCAAAGGCGAGATCGAGCAGCGTGCCGTCCATATCAAGCAGGACGGTATCGACCGCCTGCCAGTCGATATCAAGATGCATAAGGGGGAACTCCAGCCAGAAGAAACGTGCGCGACAGGGTAGCACAACTTGTCGCGCAGAGACGTTATCCGATCAGGCTCTCAGAAGAGGAGATCAGTTTCGGGTTAAGGCAATTTTCGTAGTAGGCCTGGATTTCTGCCAGTCGCGTGCGGGAGCGCTGATAGCGGCGTACGGCCTGATAACCGTTCCAGACAATACACGCCAGCATCGCAATCAGCAGCAGGGATGTCCCTACATAGCGCCACAGGCCAGCGCTGTCCGGCATGCGGTGCAGGCCAATATGACGCGTGCCGTTGGCATCGGTAAACAGGGTAGTGACGATCCCTTCTGCGCTGAACGGCGTTCGCATCAGCATCTGCGCCAGACGCTGAAATTCGCTCCACTGTTCCTGAGCAGGATAGTCATACAGCGAAACCTGCGGATAGGGTTGATCCACCAGGTCGCTGCCTTCATCGCTGGCAATCACAAATCCGCCTGGCGCCGGGCTGTTAAGCGCCTGGGCGGCACGGGTGGTTTCACGCATCACGAAGGGGGCGGTAGAGGTCGCCACCAGGTTATCCAGCGACTCGGCGCTGACCGGACGCAGAAGCACATTCACACCATCGAGGCGTCCCGCTTCGGCGCGTTTCACCAGCGCGTCCCAGTCTTTGCTGTTGCCGAGGTTGACCAGCGCGTTCTTCAGCCGGATACAGTCATCCTGAGCTGAGCAGAGATCTTCTGTTTTCAGGACGATTTCGCCAAAGTCATCCAGCAGCACCATGCCGGACTTCTGAATGGCCGAACGCAGGGCAGGGCTGACGCGAGAATCATCATCCGGTTTTGGATGGAGCTGGCGATTAATCGTCTGGGTGAGCGCGGTGGCCTTATTGACCACATCCGATTCCGGAAGCGGCAGCGGAGAGGCGTCATTCCAGATGATCTGAGAGCAGTCGAACGGCGCGAACGGCGAGTTCTGGCGCGTGTTCCAGGCGCCCGGTGAGTGGATATTACACATCCCGGTGCCTTTCAGCCGCAACGTATCCCCCACGCGTACACCCGCTTCTTCGAGCTGCTGTACGCTGGTGGCTTCCACGGTTTGCGCCCCTTTGATCCATGACAGGGTAAATTTAATCGGCATATCCAGCGGCACGAAAAGCAGCAGCATGAGGAAGATTAACGCGGCGCCACCGGCAATCACCGCGCTGCGAAGCCAGTGCTGAAGCGGGAAGTTTTTTACTTCGTCGTGCAGGGATAAGTAACGTCCCTGGCGTACAACGTGGCGGTCGAGATAGATATCAATATCCGTTTTGTGGCCCAGGTCCTGCGCAATCCACGGCTGCCAGTGGCGCGGATAGATGAGATCGATGATCCCGAGCGAGATATTGTTGATATGTTCCTGATCGTTTTCGCCGAACAGTCCCCAGCGTTTTGGGGTTCCGCGCAGGCAGTGAATTTCGCGTAATGACGTTTTTGCCGGCGGGGCAAATATGCCCCACAGCCCGGCGGCCAGAAGCAGTACTGCGCCACCCGCGAGCCACGGAACAAACACGTCCGGCGTCAGCAGGCAGATAAAAAAGAGCAGGAACGAGACGACAATCAGCACCGCTTCGCGAATGCCATCCGGGCGGCTCAGGACGTACTCTTCATGCGTTTCCTGGCGGATGTTGAGCAGTTCAATCTGCTCTGTCTCTTCACCACGAATAGAGGCCTGCGTTCCGCTCGCGCGTTCCAGCGCAAAGCGTGGCGCTTCCTGAACATATTCGCTCAGAGTATGACCATTAAGGGAGATAACCAGCGGCAGCGTATCGGTATGGATGAGCTCGACGCTGTTTTCGTCGTTGATATACTGCTCCCAGAAGGGAGGCAGGTGCACTTCAACAGAGTCGAGATAGTAACGCCATTTGTTGGGATCGTCGGTTGTGATGCCGTAGCGGGTAATAGAGCGCGTTACGCACAAAACTGTGTCGCTTTGTGCGTTAAGGTTGAGCGATACGGGGGCGGCGCTGGCGCCGGTAGGGCCAGGCGAAAGCCGGGATCGGTTCAGCGTGTCGAGATACTGCTCAACGGTGCTGCGTTCCTCTGGCGAAAGCTTGCGCGTGTTTGCCCCGGCAAACGCGTTCAAAAAGGGCAGCCGATAACGGCGATGTACGCGGCGCCTGAATACCCACACCGCAATCGACGCGCAGGCCAGCACAGCAGCGAGAAAAATCAAAATGGTGCTCATGCTTTCCCCATCTTACTTATCTTCTTACAGGTGTTGTCAGTCGCACCTTTTGTACAATGAATGAGATTCTGTGGTCGGCTATCGGCAAGTATGGAGTCTAACTTGAGCATGTTGACGCGCATCCCAGTGACCGGTAATGATAACAAAGCCTGTTCCGGCGCGATATCAGCAAATTCCTGGAAACTTTTCAACCTCTTGACATTTGTTTTGAAATGAGAATTGCCTACAGTTACGTTGCATAAATGTAAATAAAGAGCAATTGACATTGCCGAAACCGTGCGGCGTATCGCACAATAAAGCCAGTTCACCCAGCAAAGACCCGTCAAGATGACCAAACCCTTACAAAAGCCCACCATTCTGAATGTTGAAACCGTCGCAAAATCGCGTCTGTTTAATGTTGAAAGCGTGGATCTGGAGTTCAGCAACGGTGTGCGTCGTGTTTATGAGCGTATGCGCCCCTCCTCGCGTGAAGCGGTGATGATAGTGCCTATCGTCGACGAGCACCTGATCCTCATTCGTGAATACGCCGTGGGCACAGAATCCTACGAGCTGGGCTTCTCCAAAGGACTGATCGATCCGGGCGAAACGGTGTTTGAAGCGGCAAACCGGGAGCTGAAAGAAGAGGTCGGCTTTGGCGCGAAAGAGCTGACGTTCCTGAAAAAGCTGAGCATGGCGCCGTCCTATTTCTCCAGCAAAATGAACATTGTTGTCGCGGAAGATCTCTATCCTGAATCGCTGGAAGGAGACGAGCCGGAACCGCTGCCGCAGGTTCGCTGGCCGCTGGCTCATCTGATGGATTTGCTGGAAGATCCTGACTTTAACGAGGCACGCAACGTGAGCGCACTGTTCCTGGTGCGGGAGTGGCTGAAGGGGCAGGGGCGTTTGTAGCGCCACCCGTAAAAACGGCAACCGAAGGTTGCCGTTTTGCATTACGCTGTAGGCCGGGTCAGGCGTCGTCACCGCCCGGCTTTTTTGTTGGCGTCAGAACAGTTCGTGCGTTTCGCCGTTATCAATGATTTCGGTACCCACCTCATGCACCGCCTGCGTGGTTGGCTGCGTACCCTCGATGAAATACTCGGCACGGCTGTTGCCGCCATTCGCGAGCTGTCCGGTGCTGCGGTCAATATTGATCGTGACAATGCCCGGCGGAGGCGTTAGCGGCTGCTCCGGCACGCCCTCGAGAGCGGCCTTCATGTAAGCATCCCAGGCCGGTTGCGCACTCTTAGCCCCACCCTCGTAACCGGAAATCTGATCTTTAATTGCGCCAGAAGCGGTTGTGCGTCCAAGAGTGCGGCGGTGATCGTCAAAACCAATCCAGACCGAGGTGACAACGCCCGGGCCATAACCTGAGAACCAGGCATCTTTTGAGCTGTTGGTTGTGCCTGTTTTGCCGCCGATGTCGCGGCGCTGCAAATCGCGGCCCGCTCGCCAGCCGGTGCCTTGCCAGCCCGGTTCGCCAAAGATGTTGGTGTTCAGCGCGCTCTTAATCAGGAACGACAGCGGCGTGCTGATCACGTGCGGAGCATACTCCTGCGCGCCACTCTGGGCGACCAGCGCCTGATTGGCCTGTTCCAGCTGAGGCTGCGGCACCGCCAGATTCTGACGTTCCTGAGAGATGGCAACATCTTCCATATCCTTGTTTTCAAGGACATTGGATTTTGGTGTGTCGCCGTAAATCACCGGAATATCGCATTCAGGGCAGGCAATTTTCGGCTTCGCTTCAAACAGTACGCCGCCCTGATCGTTCTCGATTTTGCTGATGAAATACGGATCGACCAGGAAGCCGCCGTTTGCCATTACCGAGTAGCCACGTGCGACCTGGAGCGGCGTGAAGGACGCGGAGCCGAGCGCCAAAGATTCGGTATGAACGATGTTTTGCGCCGGGAAGCCGAAGCGTTGCAGATACTCTGCCGCATAATCAACGCCCATCGCACGCATCGCGCGAACCATGACCACGTTCTTCGACTGGCCAAGGCCCTGACGCAGACGGATAGGGCCAGCGTATTGCGCCGGAGAATTCTTCGGCTGCCAGTCAGAGCCCGCACCGGCATCCCATCGGGAAATTGGCACGTCGTTGAGAATGCTGGCGAGCGTTAGCCCCTTGTCCATCGCCGCGGTATACAGGAACGGTTTGATGTTCGAACCGACCTGACGCAGCGCCTGGGTTGCGCGGTTAAATTTGCTCTGGTTGAAATCGAACCCGCCAACCAGCGCCATCACGGCACCGTTCTGCGGATTGATGGAGACCAGGGCAGAGTTGACGTCCGGCACCTGTGCCAGCCACCAGGCATCGCCTACCTGACGCACCCAGATTTGTTGTCCGGTTTGTACCACATCCGTCACTTTACGTGGAGTAGGCCCCTGAAGGGTGTCAGAACGGTACGGACGCGCCCAGCGGATACCCTCCATACGCAGCGAAACGGATGTACCATCGGCCATCATCGCCACCGCTTCCTGCGGATCGGCCTGGGTGACCACCGCCGGACGCAGCGGGCCATAGGTCGGCAGCGCTTTCAGGGAATCAGTAATTTTTTTGCTGTCCCATGCGCCTTCGCCCACTCTCCACAGCACGTTGGACGGGCCGCGATAGCCGTGACGCATATCGTAATCCATCACGTTATTACGCACCGCCTGCTGGGCAGCCTGCTGCACCTTGCGGGTCACGGTGGTATAAACGCGATAGCCGTCTTCATATGCTTTGTCGCCGTAGCGGCGCACCATCTCCTGGCGAACCATTTCCGTCAGATACGGCGATGAGAAAGCAATTTCCGGTGCATGGTAATTGGCATCAATCACATCGCTGCGTGCCCGATCGTACTCATCCTGGCTGATGTAGCCTTCGCTCAACATACGCGATAGCACAACGTTACGGCGCGCGGTGGCGCGGTCCAGCGAGTAGAGCGGGTTAAACGTTGATGGTGCTTTTGGCAGGCCGGCAATGGTCGCCATTTCGCTCAGCGTGAGCTGATCGATCGACTTACCGAAATAGACCTGAGCCGCAGCCCCTACACCATAGGCGCGGTAGCCCAGATAGATCTTGTTGAGGTAAAGCTCAAGGATCTCGTCTTTGCTCAGCAGTTGCTCAATGCGGATCGCGAGGAACACTTCTTTGATCTTACGTATCAGCGTCTTTTCCGGGCTGAGGAAGAAGTTACGCGCCAGCTGCTGGGTAATGGTACTTGCCCCCTGAGAGGCATGACCGGAGAACAGCGCCACGCTTGCCGCACGGAAAATACCGACCGGATCGACACCGTGGTGCTCGTAAAAACGGCTGTCCTCGGTGGCGATAAAAGCCTTCACCATCACGGGTGGAATTTGATTTAAGGTCAGTGGGATACGACGTTTCTCGCCGTATTGCGCCATCAGTTCACCATCGGCGCTATAGACCTGCATAGGGATCTGAAGCCGCACATCACGAAGTGTGGCGACATCAGGGAGTTGCGGCTCGACATATTTGTACAAACCAATAATCGAGCCTGCTCCCAGCAGAATGCAACAGACTGCAAGGATCAATAAATACTTTACGAACTTCACCGGAGATTTCCCATTTGGTTTAGCCTGGGCAGTTTCTAAACAATCGCGCGGTAGTATAAAGGCAAGCCTGATTCATTGATATAGCCGTCACTCCGACGGGCGATAAGGAGATCGTGAAGTATGGCTTTTAAAACGTGGCAAACAGGCGTTCATATTCAACAGGATAAGGTGATTGCCGTGGCGCTGACCAGAGAGCGGGCCGGCTGGCGTTTACGGCGCTGGTGGGCGGTGCCGCTGTCGGACGGGGTTATCGGTGAAGGCAAAATACTTAAGCCAGAACAACTGGTTAACGCATTACGTGGCTGGCGGAAAACATTGCCGCACTCGCATCGGGTATTTCTCTCATTTCCGGCAACGCGCGTTCTGCAACGCGCGTTGCCCCGTCCATCCGTTACCTTGCGTGACAGCGAACAGCTCACCTGGGTAGGCGCCGCATTAGCGCGTGAGCTGGAGATGCCTCCCGATACGCTCTGCTTTGACTACGCGCAGGATACGTTCAGCAACACTTTTCAGGTTACCGCCGCGCAAAACAGAGAGGTCGATACCCTGTTGTCGCTGGCGAAAGCGCTGCGTTTGCGCCTGGCCGCAATCGTCCCGGATGCCGGCGCACTGGCTAATCTTCTCTCTGCTGTTGCCCCCGTCCGGTGCGTAGCCTGGAGGGATAAACACCAGTGGCTGTGGGCGATGCGTCACCAGTGGGGGCGGCGCTACACCACAGAAGCGGCGACGGTGAATGAGCTGGCGGCGTTGCTTGCACTTTCTCCTTCTGATATCGCCGTGTTTGATGCTGCACGGGATCCCTGGGAAGCGGTGACGCTGTGTCAGCCGCCGTTGCCAGAATGTGGTGCTGATTACACCGTCGCCCTGGCGCTGGCCATGAGCGAGGCGCCGTAATGAGCATGCCCAATCTTTTACCCTGGCGTCGGCAGCAACGTAATCAGCGCCTGCGTTTTTGGGGGCTGCTGTTTACCGCCTCATTGTTGGTGATGCTGGCGGGAGGCGTCAGCCTTCGGGCGACGCAGACTCTCGCGTCACAGGCGTTGCAGAGCGATCTGGCGGGAACGCGTGCGGTGCAGAAGGTATTGAAAGCCCGTCAGCCGCAGTCTGCGGGGCTGGAACCCCTTTCGCAGCCGCCTGAGACGGTGGCATGGCAACCCGCGCTTGAATCCCTTGCCAGTGCAATGCCCCGGCAGGCGTGGCTGACGGCGCTGCGTTATCAGCCACCCTCGCTGATCCTGACGGGCTATACCACCTCACTCCCGACGCTCTCCGCCATGACCGATGCGCTGAAAAGGGTGACGGGGTTTAACCCCGGACCGGCAGGCGAATTGCAACAGGATAGCCAGGGGCGATGGATGTTCTCTTTTCAACTGCATAGCCGGAGGTAGCCAGTGGGCATCTGGTATCAACGCTGGACAGATGCACGTCCTTCCCGGCGCGTCCTTTGCTGGTTGATCGCGTCGGGGATCGTTGCGTTTGCGATTTGGGGAGCGCTGCTCAGACCCGCTGCTCTGTGCTACGCCGATATTCAGGTGCAGGCCAGCAGTGCGAAGCGAATCAACGCCTCGCTGTGGCCGAAGGCCGGGCGGCGACCTGTGGTTACGCAAGTGAAGCCGGTGCAGCCCTTTTCTCCGCTGGCATTTCAGCGTGAGGACGCAAGGCTGGTGTACTGGAAACCGCAGCAGAGTGGGGGAGAGCTGGCGCTGGATGCCTTGTGGGGCGCAGTTCCGGCGCTCTTTTCCCGGCTGGCGCTTGAGAACGTGCGGGTGAGCGCGTTTTCCATCACCCCACAGGGAAAACAGCTACGCCTTAGCCTGCAACTGGAGATCGGTCATGCGCAGTAAAACCCGTTTGCTGATCCTGCTTTCTCCGCTTTTCCTGACCGGGATGCGGGATCCCTTCTCCGTGCCGGAAGAGCGTTGCGCAGCAGGGCAACTCAGCCAGTGGCGGTATCAGGGAGTCGTCAGCGGCAGCAGGGATATCGGCCTTATGCAGGACGGGCAGAACCGCTGGCACCGGGTAAAAACGCAGATGCGGTTACCGCCAGGCTGGCGTGTGAGTGCGATAGATACACAACAACTAACCGTTGATGTCGGCGAGATGTGCGAGCCGAAACGATGGACATGGCAGCGAGAAGGAACGAAAAAAAGTGAAGATATGGATAGGGCTGTTACTGGCGGCACTCAGCCAGCCCCTGTGGGCCGCGACGCCAAAACCGGTCACCCTGCTGGTGGATGATGTCCCGGTGGTGCAGGTATTACAGGCGATGGTAGCGCAGGAGGATCGCAATCTGGTGGTGTCGCCGGATGTCAGCGGTTCGCTTTCGCTGAATCTAACGCGGGTGCCCTGGAGGCAGGCGCTTCAGACGGTAGTGAACAGTGCCGGGCTGGTATTGCGGGAAGAGGGCGGCATTTTTTATGTGCATACGGCGGCCTGGCAGCGGGAGCAACAGACGCGTAAAGAGCAGGAGCGGGCCCAGCGTCTGCTCGACGCTCCGCTGCTCTCTCACAGCATTCCGTTTGCTTATGCGGATGCGGCCGAATTGCAAAAAGCGGCGGAAAAGCTCTTAAGCCCGAAAGGCAGTCTCTCCGTCGACAAGCGCACCAACCGTCTCCTGGTCAGGGATAACAAGTCGGTGGTGGATATGCTCCAGCGCTGGGCAGCGCAGATGGATCTGCCCGTCGAGCAGGTAGAACTGGCGGCGCAGATTGTGACCATTAGTGAAAAAAGCCTGCGTGAACTGGGGGTGAAATGGAACCTCGCTGACGCAACGGAGGCCGGTAAGGTGGGTCAGGTCACGACGTTGGGCGCTGACCTGTCGGTGGCCAGTGCAACCACACACGTTGGGTTTAATATCGGGCGCATCAACGGCAGGATGCTGGATCTTGAGTTGTCGGCGCTTGAGCAAAAGCAGCAGGTGGATATCATCGCCAGCCCGCGGCTACTGGCGTCGCACATGCAGCCGGCCAGCATCAAGCAGGGCAGCGAAATCCCGTATCAGGTTTCCAGCGGCGAAAGCGGAGCGACCTCCGTTGAGTTTAAAGAGGCGGTATTAGGCATGGAGGTCACGCCGGTGGTGCTCCCGGGCGGCCGCGTTCGTCTGAAGCTGCATATCAGTGAAAATATGCCTGGCCAGGTGCTGCAACAGGCGGACGGCGAAACGCTGGCGATTGATAAGCAGGAGATCGAAACGCAGGTAGAGGTAAAAAGTGGGGAAACGCTCGCGCTGGGCGGGATCTTTTCGCAAAAGAATAAAACCGGACGCGACAGCGTGCCCGTGCTGGGCAACATTCCGTGGCTGGGTCAGCTGTTCCGCCATGACGGAAAAGATAACGAACGGCGCGAGTTAGTGGTGTTTATCACGCCACGTCTGGTCAGTATTCATTAATGGGTAACGATCCCCGCAATGATTTTGCATTCAGTTTGTTGCAGATGTTTGACGTGGGGCATGAATTAGCATACAAGGAGTACCGATTTGAGTTGGACTTACGTCTTATTTCCTTATGCGCCGGGAACGGTGATTTAATCAGTTGCCAAACAAGCCGGAGTATTGAGATAATTTTTCGTCTGACTCTCGCTCTATTGCAAATGAGGTTTCAGTTCATGTCCTGCTACGCCGGGTGTCTGCGCAGCGGGGATTACCATTAACGAATAGTCTTAGTAGTACCGAAAAAATGGCAGAGAAACGCAATATCTTTCTGGTTGGGCCTATGGGTGCCGGCAAAAGCACTATTGGGCGTCAGTTAGCTCAACAACTCAATATGGAATTTTACGATTCTGATCAAGAGATTGAGAAACGAACCGGAGCGGATGTGGGCTGGGTCTTCGACGTAGAAGGCGAAGAAGGTTTCCGTGACCGAGAAGAAAAAGTGATCAACGAACTCACGGAAAAACAGGGCATTGTGCTGGCAACAGGCGGCGGCTCTGTAAAATCTCGCGAAACCCGCAACCGTCTCTCCGCCCGTGGCGTAGTGGTCTATCTTGAGACGACCATCGAAAAACAGCTGGCACGCACGCAGCGTGATAAAAAGCGCCCGTTGTTGCAGGTTGAAACACCGCCACGTGAAGTTCTGGAAGCTTTGGCCGATGAACGCAATCCTCTGTACGAAGAGATTGCTGATGTGACCATTCGTACTGACGATCAAAGCGCTAAAGTGGTTGCAAACCAGATTATTCATATGCTGGAAAGCAACTGATTCTGGCTTTATATACACTCGCCTGCGGGTAAAAGCATTTAAGGTGGATGTCGCGTCATGGAGAGGATTACAGTTACTCTCGGGGAACGTAGTTACCCTATCACCATCGCGGCTGGTTTGTTTAACGATCCAGCTTCCTTCTTACCACTGAAAGCGGGTGATCAGGCGATGCTGGTCACCAACGAGACGCTGGCTCCGCTTTATCTCGACCGTGTACGCCACCTGCTTGAGCAGGCGGGCGTGAAGGTCGACAGTGTGATTCTGCCCGATGGCGAGCAGTACAAAAGCCTGACGGTACTGGATACCGTCTTTACCGCACTTCTGCAAAAACCGCACGGTCGTGATACAACACTGCTTGCCCTGGGCGGCGGCGTTGTGGGCGATCTGACCGGTTTTGCAGCCGCCAGCTACCAGCGCGGTGTGCGCTTTATTCAAATTCCAACCACGTTGCTCTCACAGGTCGATTCTTCTGTGGGCGGTAAAACGGCGGTTAACCATCCGCTCGGCAAAAACATGATTGGCGCGTTCTACCAGCCTGCATCGGTGGTGGTGGATCTCGACTGTCTGCAAACCTTGCCAGCGCGCGAACTGGCGTCCGGCCTTGCAGAAGTGATCAAATACGGCATTATTCTTGACGGTGAGTTCTTCACCTGGCTGGAAGAGAATATGGATGCGCTGCTGCGCCTCGATGGGCAGGCAATGGCCTACTGTATTCGCCGGTGCTGTGAGCTGAAAGCAGAAGTCGTTGCCGCAGATGAGCGTGAAACCGGCTTACGTGCTTTACTGAATCTGGGGCATACGTTTGGTCATGCGATCGAAGCCGAAATGGGCTACGGTAACTGGCTTCACGGTGAAGCTGTCGCTGCCGGAATGGTCATGGCGGCCCGTGCCTCTGAACGTCTGGGGCAGTTCAGGCCGGAAGAGACAGCACGTATCATCACGTTGCTTAAACGTGCTGGCTTGCCGGTGAATGGTCCGCAGGAAATGTCTGCGCAAGCGTACCTTCCCCACATGATGCGCGATAAAAAAGTATTGGCAGGTGAGATGCGTCTGGTACTCCCGCTTGCAATAGGGAAAAGTGAAGTGCGCGGCGGAGTGCCGCACGAAGTCGTACTTGGCGCTATTGCTGATTGTCAGCAGGCGTAACAACTAGAAAGGTCAGGCTGCTGTAACAGGTGGTCGTTTAGCTTCAGGTAAATGCAGAGTCGTTGGCAGAAGCCTTTGAGTGGGGTGTTAAATGGATGAATTCAAACCAGAAGACGAGCTGAAACCCGATCCCAGCGATCGTCGTACTGGTCGTTCTCGTCAATCTTCAGAACGTGATAACGAGCCGCAGATCAACTTTGACGATGTCGATCTGGATGCAGACGATCGTCGCCCTTCGCGTAGCCGTAATGCGCGAAATGAGCGTGAAGACGAGGAGTATGAATCCGAAGAAGAGTTAATGGATGAACAGCCTGTTGAACGTCGTCCGCGCAAACGTAAAAAAGCGGTAGCGGCAAAACCGGCCTCCCGTCAGTACATCATGATGGGCCTTGGCGTTTTGGTTCTGGTATTGCTGATTGTCGGCATTGGTTCCGCGCTAAAAGCACCTTCTACCCATTCTACCGAGCAGACAGCGTCTGCCGAGAAGAGCATCGACCTGTCTGGTAACGATGCGAGCAACCAGGCGAATGGCGCTCAGCCAGCGCCGGGCACCACTTCCGCAGAGCAGACCGCAGGTAACACCAGCGCCGGTCAGGATATCTCTCTGCCGCCCGTCTCTGCGACCCCAACTCAGGGCCAGGCGCCTGTTACGCCGGAGGGCCAGCAGCGTGTTGAAGTTCAGGGCGATCTGAATAACGCGCTGACGCAGCCGCAGAATCAGGAGCAGGTTAACGCTGCCGTGGTGAACTCCACGCTGCCTACTGAACCTGCCACCGTTGCGCCAGTTCATGGCAGCAATGCCCAGCAGCAAACGGCGGCAACGGAAACCAAACCGCGCCATACCCAGACTGCGCCGCGTCAGGAGCGTAAGCAGGCTGTGATTGAGCCGAAGCGTGAGACGAAACCGCAGACCGTGGCAAAAGCGCCAGAAACGAAAGCGCCAGCGCAGACAAAACCTGCGGTGAGCCAACCGGTTAAAGCGCCAACGCCTGCGGCAACCGCTGCACCTAAAGCAACGGCGACCACAACCGCGCCTGCTGCAACTGCGGCACCGGCTGCTACGCCAACCGCTAGCGCATCCAGCACCGCGGCAGGTAAAACGACGGGTAACGTGGGTTCTCTGAAATCCGCATCATCCAGCAACTACACGTTGCAGCTGAGCAGTTCGTCTAACTACGACAACCTCAACGCCTGGGCGAAGAAATCGAATCTGAAAAACTATGTGGTTTATCAGACGACCCGTAACGGACAGCCTTGGTACGTTCTGGTAAGCGGAGTTTATGCCTCAAAAGATGAAGCAAAACGAGCCGTCTCCACGCTGCCTGCCGATGTGCAGGCGAAAAACCCGTGGGCGAAGCCAATTCATCAGGTGCAGGCCGATCTGAAGTAATGTTTAAAGCGCAGGATGCTGTCGGAGCTTTCTCCACAGCCGGAGAAGGTGTAATCAGTTAGTCAGCATGAAAAAAAATCGCGCTTTTCTTAAATGGGCAGGGGGGAAATACCCCCTGCTCGACGATATTAAAAAGCACCTGCCGAAAGGCGAGTGTCTTATCGAGCCCTTCGTGGGTGCTGGATCGGTATTCCTGAATACCGATTTTTCTCGTTATATCCTGGCGGATATCAACAGCGACCTTATCAGCCTCTATAACATCGTCAAACTGCGTACCGATGAGTATGTGGAAGAGGCGCGGAAGCTGTTTACGCCAGAGAACAACAACCCGGACATTTACTATCAGTTCCGCGCTGAGTTTAATCAGAGCCAGGACCCGTTCCGTCGCGCGCTGTTGTTTCTTTATCTCAACCGCCATGGCTACAACGGTCTGTGCCGGTATAATCTGCGTGGCGAGTTTAACGTGCCGTTTGGCCGCTATAAGCGTCCCTATTTCCCGCAGGACGAGCTGTATCACTTTGCTGAAAAAGCGCAGAATGCCGAGTTCTACTGTCTCTCCTATGAAGAGTGCATGGAGCTGGCGGGCGTAAACTCGGTGGTCTACTGCGACCCGCCTTACGCGCCGCTGTCTGCCACGGCAAATTTCACCGCCTACCACACCAACAGCTTCAGCCCGGCCGAGCAGGCGCGTCTGGCTGAGATGGCGGAAAAGCTGGTCAGCAAAAGAATTCCGGTGTTAATTTCGAATCACGACACGCCTGATACGCGCGAATGGTACAAAGCCGCGAAGCATTTTCAGGTAAAAGTGCGGCGTAGCATTAGCAGCAACGGCGGCACACGTAAAAAGGTGGACGAACTTCTGGCGCTTTATCGACCCTGAGCCTTTGCCCGCCGGTAAACACATTTCAAGGAGATGCGGATGAAACAGTTTTTGATTGCCCCCTCAATTCTGTCGGCCGATTTTGCCCGCCTGGGTGAAGACACTGCCAAAGCTCTCGCGGCTGGCGCGGATGTCGTCCATTTCGACGTTATGGATAACCACTACGTTCCCAACCTGACCATCGGTCCGATGGTGCTTAAAGCACTGCGTAACTACGGGATCACCGCGCCCATTGACGTGCATCTGATGGTGAAACCGGTTGACCGCATCGTGCCTGATTTCGCCGCGGCGGGTGCCAGCATCATCACTTTCCACCCGGAAGCCTCCGAACACGTTGACCGCACGCTACAGCTGATCAAAGAGAACGGCTGTAAGGCGGGACTGGTCTTTAACCCGGCGACCCCGCTGAGCTATCTCGACTACGTGATGGACAAGCTGGACGTAATTCTGCTGATGTCCGTCAACCCGGGCTTTGGCGGCCAGTCGTTTATTCCTCAGACGCTCGACAAGCTGCGTGAAGTGCGCCGCCGCATTGATGAGTCTGGCTATGATATTCGTCTGGAAGTGGACGGCGGCGTGAAGGTCAATAACATCGGTGAGATTGCGGCGGCAGGGGCGGATATGTTCGTCGCAGGCTCCGCCATCTTCGATCAACCGGATTACAAAAAAGTCATTGATGAAATGCGCCGTGAACTGGCGAAGGTAAGTCATGGATAAATTGCAGGCTATTCGGGGTGTAGCATTTGACCTCGACGGCACGCTGGTCGACAGCGCGCCAGGATTAACCCGCGCCGTCGATCAGGCGCTGTATGCCCTTGAACTCCCCGTTGCGGGCGAAGAGCGCGTCGTGAGGTGGATTGGTAACGGTGCAGACGTGCTGATGGAGCGCGCGCTGACCTGGGCTCGTCAGGAACGTGCCTCTCAGCGTTCTGCGCAAGGGAAACCGAGTGTTGACCACGCGGATATTCCCCAGGATGAGCAGCAGCGTATTCTGCGCAAACTGTTCGACCGTTTCTACGAAGAGACCGTCGAAGAGGGCAGCTTCCTGTTCCCGGATGTCGCTGAAACGCTGAGCGCGCTACATGCGAAAGGCATCCCGCTGGGGCTGGTGACCAACAAGCCAACACCGTTCGTTGCGCCTCTGCTGGAAGCGCTGGATATCGCGAAATACTTCTCCGTAATTGTGGGCGGCGATGACGTGCAGAATAAAAAGCCGCATCCGGAACCGCTATTGCTGGTGGCAGGAAAATTATCCTTAGCGCCTGCGGAGCTGCTCTTTGTCGGGGATTCCCGCAATGATATTCTGGCTGCCAGAGCGGCAGGTTGCCCGTCTGTTGGGTTGACCTACGGCTACAACTACGGTGAAGCCATTACGCTGAGTGAGCCGGACGTTGTGTTCGACCACTTCAAAGATTTGTTGCCCGCACTCGGGCTCTCGCACAGTGAACATCAGGAATTGAATAATGACTAAGCCCATCGTTTTTAGTGGCGCACAGCCTTCAGGTGAACTGACCATTGGTAACTACATGGGTGCGTTACGTCAGTGGGTGAGCATGCAGGATGACTACCACTGCATTTACTGCATCGTGGATTTGCATGCTATCACCGCGCGTCAGGATCCCGAGAAGCTGCGCAAGGCGACGCTCGATACGCTGGCGCTGTACCTGGCGTGCGGTATCGATCCCGAGAAGAGCACCATTTTTGTTCAGTCTCACGTGCCAGAGCACGCGCAGCTGGGCTGGGCGCTGAACTGCTACACCTATTTCGGCGAGCTGAGCCGCATGACCCAGTTCAAGGATAAATCTGCGCGCTACTCTGAAAACATCAACGCCGGTCTGTTTGATTATCCGGTGCTGATGGCGGCAGATATTCTGCTGTACCAGACCAACCAGGTACCAGTGGGTGAAGACCAGAAGCAGCACCTGGAGCTGAGCCGCGATATCGCCCAGCGCTTCAATGCGCTTTACGGCGACGTGTTCAAAGTGCCTGAGCCGTTTATTCCGAAATCCGGCGCGCGCGTGATGTCGCTGCTGGAGCCGACCAAAAAGATGTCCAAGTCTGACGATAACCGCAACAACGTTATCGGCCTGCTGGAAGATCCGAAATCGGTGGTGAAAAAGCTCAAGCGTGCGGTGACCGACTCCGACGAGCCGCCAGTGGTGCGCTACGACGTGCAGAACAAAGCGGGCGTATCCAACCTGCTGGACATTCTCTCCGGTGTGACCGGACAGAGCATCCCTGAGCTGGAAAAACACTTTGAAGGCAAAATGTACGGCCACCTGAAAGGTGAAGTGGCAGACGCCGTTTCCGGCATGCTGACCGAGTTGCAGGAGCGCTATCACCGTTACCGTAACGACGAAGCTTTCCTGCAAAAAGTGATGAAAGAGGGCGCGGAAAAAGCCAGCGCGCGCGCCTCCGAAACCCTGAAAGCGGTGTACGAGGCGATTGGGTTTGTGGCGAAACCTTAAGCCGCTTTGCCGGGTGGCGCTTACGCTTACCCGGCCTACGGGACCGTGTAGGTCGGGTAAGGCGGAGCCGCCACCCGACAAAACTGACGAAAAAAAAACCGGGAAATCCCCGGTTTTTTTACGCCTGAAAAACGCTTACTGCTGTGCCGCCGGGCCGCAACCGCCAATGATCTTCGAAATGGAGATCGCCGGATGCAGCAGGTAATCGTAGCTGCAATTATTTTTAGTATTTTGAACGTGACCGGTGCAGGCCGTCAGAGTTGTTAACAGGCCGACCAGTACGGCAGCTTTTGCCAGTTTGAACATACGCATTCCTTGTCAATAAAATCAAAAAATTGGATGTAACACGAGGGAATAAATGGAAAAGTTCCATTACGCGGGCGGTATGTTATCGACTGAGGTAAGAAGGGAGTAGTCCGCTTCAAGACTACTCCCGGGAGAGAGATTGTGCGTTAGTGGCTGGAGAACCAGTTCAGTTTTTCACGCAGTGCTACCACGCGGCCCACCACGATCAGCGCCGGGCTTTCAACCTGCTGCGCCAGCTCGCCCAGCTGCGTCAGTACGCCATCGACCACGCGCTGCGTAATGGCGGTACCGTTTTCTACCAGTGCGACCGGCATATCTGCTTCCATGCCGTGCTCCAGCAGTTTCGCCTGAATCGTGGCTGCCTGATTTAGCCCCATATAGAAGACCAACGTCTGCTTTTCAGCGGCCAGATTATGCCAGTCCAGCTCGCTGCCAGTTTTCAGGTGGCCCGTCACCAGGCGCACGCTCTGGGCATAGTCGCGATGGGTTAACGGAATGCCGGAATAGGCAGAACAGCCGGATGCCGCCGTAATGCCCGGCACCACGGAGAACGGAATGCCCGCGTTGCAGAGAGTTTCCAGCTCCTCGCCGCCGCGACCAAAGATAAACGGATCGCCCCCTTTCAAACGCACCACGCGCTTACCTTTTTGCGCTTCCCGCAGCAGGATCTGGTTGATCTCCTCCTGCGGTACGCAGTGATAACCTGCCCGTTTGCCGACGAACACGCGGTCAGCATCGCGGCGCACCAGATTCATGATGTCATCAGAGACCAGACGGTCATATACCACGATGTCCGCCTGCTGGATCTGCTGGAGACCCTTCAGCGTCAGCAAGCCCGCATCGCCGGGACCTGCGCCCACCAGTACCACTTCACCGCGATGATCCAGCGGTTCAGAGAGGAGTTGCTCGGTCGTCTCTTCAACCGCTTTGGCGTCCTGATTGGCCAGCGACTGCGCCAGCCTGTCGTTGACAAAGAACTTCTCCCAGAAGCGACGGCGTTCGCCCACGGTTGCGAAGGTTTGCTTCACGCGGGAACGCAGCTGCCCGGCGTAATGGGCAATCTGACCAAGGTGTTGAGGCAGCACGGCTTCCAGTTTTTCCCGCAGCAGACGGGCAAGAACGGGCGAGCGGCCACCGGACGACACCGCAATCATCAGCGGCGAGCGGTCGATAATGGATGGCATGATAAAGCTCGCCTCTTTCGGCGCATCCACCACGTTACAGAAGATGCGGCGCGCTTCGCAGGCGTCGCTGACGCGCTGGTTAACGTCATCGTTATCCGTTGCGGCGATGGTCAGCCAGCAAGTATCCAGCAGGGATTCATCAAATTCGCCCTGCACCTGCGTGAGCATCCCTTCCTGCGCCCAGACGTCAAACTGTGGGGCGAAGGTGAGGGCGTTAACGGTCAGTCGGGCGCCCGCCTCTAACAGCAGGCGCGCCTTGCGTTCAGCCACATCGCCGCCGCCCACGAGCAGGCAGTCGCGGTTGCGTAATTGACAAAAAATCGGCAGGTGATCCACGACGTTACCTCACAGCATTCATGGCGGGGGAAGAATTGACGTCAGGATAACAGCAGGAATCGTACAGAACATACGGTTTTTCCTGCCGTTACCCATAAGGGGTCATAAGCCTTTCCTATTGAAAAGGCGAGGGGTTACGCTTTCAGCTGCACCTCGCCGTCCTTCACGCGGACGTCGTAGTGTTTGACCGAGAAGCTTTCATCTTCCATGCAGCGCCCGTCGGTTAAGCGGAAGCGCTGCTTTTTCAGCGGGCTGGCAACCCACAGTTCGCCCTGGTGCTCCGCAATCAGACCGCGGGAGAGCACGCTGGCCTCGAAGAACGGGTCGATATTGCTGATGGCAAAAACCTGTTCATCGTGGCGAGGGCGGAAAATCGCCACCTGCTCGTTGCCCAGCAGGGCACAGACGCCGGTTGCTGGCAGAATGTCGTTAATGTTGCAGATGTTTACCCACTGGCTCATGCGTTTTCCTCCACCAGCATCACCGGAATACGTTCATACGGGGTCGCTGGACGATGCTGTTCGCGCTCCGGCACCACCTGCACGTTCGGGTCGCGCTGGGTGCTGTTGATAAAGTGTTTGAAGCGCGTCTGCGCCGCTGGCGTGTTCACGGTTTCGGTCCACTCGCAGATAACCGCCTCGCGCAGGCGAGTCATCTCGGATTCCAGCTGTTCATTCAGGCCCAGCTTGTCGTCGATAATGACTGACTTCAGGTAGTCGATGCCGCCTTCGAGATTATCCAGCCAGGACGCGGTACGGGTCAGCTTATCGGCGGTACGAATGTAGAACATCATGAAGCGGTCGAGGTATTTGATCAGCGTATCGCGATCGAGATCGGCAGCCAGCAGATCGGCGTGGCGAGGTTTCATCCCGCCGTTACCGCACACGTACAGGTTCCAGCCTTTCTCGGTGGCGATAATACCCACGTCTTTACCCTGTGCTTCCGCACATTCACGGGTACACCCTGAGACGCCGAACTTCATTTTGTGCGGCGTACGGATGCCTTTGTAGCGGTTTTCCAGCTCGACGCCGAAGCCCACGCTGTCGCCCACGCCGTAGCGGCACCAGGTGCTGCCCACGCAGGTTTTCGCCATGCGCAGCGCCTTGGCGTACGCGTGACCGGTTTCGAAGCCCGCCTCAATCAGCTGACGCCAGATTTCCGGCAGATCATCTTTCTGCGCACCAAACAGGCCGATACGCTGGGAACCGGTGATTTTGGTGTACAGATTAAACTCACGGGCGATACGGCCCACGGCGACCAGCCCCTCAGGGGTAATTTCTCCCCCGGCAGAACGCGGGATCACCGAGTAAGTCCCGTCTTTCTGAATATTGGCCAGGAAGTTATCGTTGGTGTCCTGAAGCGGAGTGTGTTCTGGTTTGAGCACATATTCGTTCCAGCAGGACGCCAGCAGGGAACCGACGGTAGGCTTACATACTTCACAGCCGTAGCCCTGGCCGTGTTTCTCCAGCAGTTCGTCGAAGGATTTAATGCCCTCCACGCGGATCAGGTGATACAGCTCCTGGCGAGAGTAAGCGAAGTGCTCGCACAGGTTGTTGTTCACTTCAATGCCCTGTTTTGCCAGCTCGGCGTTCAGAACCTGGGTGACCAGCGGGATACAGCCGCCGCAGCCGGTCCCGGCTTTGGTTTCCGCTTTCAGTGCCGCAACGGTGTGGCAGCCTTTGTTAATGGCGGAGATCAGCATGCCTTTGGTCACGTCGAAGCAGGAGCAGATTTGCGCGCTGTCCGGCAGTTTATCCACGCCAATGGACGGCTTACCGCTGGAGGCGTGCGCCGGGAGGATCAGCGCGTCTGGGTTTTCCGGCAGATCAATGGCGTTCAGCACCAGCTGGAGCAGGTTGCCGAAGTCGCTGGTGTCGCCCACCAGCACCGCCCCGAGCAGGGTTTTGTTGTCCTGGCTGACGATAAGACGTTTGTAGACTTCTTTGCTTTCGTCCAGATAAACATAGCTGCGGGAGTTCGGGGTGCGACCATGCGCATCGCCAATACCGCCCACGTCCACGCCCAGCAGCTTCAGCTTGGCGCTCATGTCTGCGCCGGTGAAGGCGTTTTCGCTGCCGAGGATATGGTCAACGGCGACCTGCGCCATTTTGTACCCAGGTGCAACCAGACCGTATACGCGGTTATTCCAGCTGGCGCATTCGCCGATGGCGTAGATGTCCGGATCGGAGGTCTGGCAGGTATCGTTGATCATGATCCCGCCGCGCTGCGCAACGGCCAGACCGCACTGAGTAGCCAGCTTGTCGCGCGGGCGAATGCCGGTGGAGAAGACGATGAAATCCACTTCCAGCTCGCTGCCGTCGGCAAAGCGCATGGTTTTACGCGCTTCAGTGCCTTCCTGCACGATCTCTTTAGTGTTCTTGCTGGTGTGAACCTTCACGCCCATGCTTTCGATTTTACGGCGTAGCTGGTCGCCACCCATATGGTCCAGCTGTTCCGCCATCAGCATCGGGGCAAATTCGATGACGTGGGTTTCAACGCCGAGGTTTTTCAGTGCGCCTGCCGCTTCCAGACCCAGCAGACCACCACCGACAACCGCGCCGCGTTTGCTTCGACGTGCGCAGGATTCAATGGCGTTGAGGTCTTCAATGGTACGGTAAACGAAGCAATCCTGGGTTTCCGAACCTTTAATCGGTGGGATCCACGGATACGAGCCTGTCGCCATGATCAGCTTATCGTAAAAAACCGTGCGTCCGGCGCTGGAGTGGATCACTTTCTCCTGACGGTTGATGGTGATAGCGCGTTCGCCCACCAGCACTTTTACGCCATGCTTCTCGTAGAAACCTTCGCGCACCAGAGAGAGTTCTTCGGCGGTATGGTGAGAGAAGTAGGAAGACAAGTGCACACGGTCGTACGCCTTGCGGGGTTCTTCACAGAACACGGTAATATCGAACTGGTTAGCATCGGCTTTATCGAGAAGATCCTCAATAAAGCGGTGGCCGACCATGCCGTTACCGATGATAGCGAGTCTGACTTTGCTCATTTTTGCCTCGATTTCTTTTCTATTACTGCCTACCTTAACGATTCAGCAGGGGCACTTATTGATGCAAATCAAATACGCCTTCACCTACCCCTTAGGGGGTATATCTATGATTTGTCAGGATTTTTATAAGTGACGGATATTGTTTGATTTTTGTGCTTGCTTGTTTTTCGCACAATTTTGGTGGGGTTTTTTACCCATCGGCGGGCGGGGCGGGTGAGCAGGGGAAAACCCCTTTGCAGTACGCAAAGGGGTTACGGCGATTAGTGGGTAGCTGTTGCCGGGTTGTGTTGACGGTGACGGGTCACAAAGCCCAGCACGAAGCACATGATGAACACCACGGCGTACAGACCGTTAGCGGTATGCAGCGCCGCCAGCGGGCCGCTGTGCGCCACAATTGGGCCCGTGACCACGAAGGTCAGCATGGTGCCGATGGTGCCGCAGGTCAGCACGAAGTTCACCAGCTTTGGCGAGGCCACTTTGGTCTGAAGAGAGCCAAGGGTGATGATCGAGGTATAAATCGCGCTGGAGAAGAAGCCCAGGGTCAGGATGAACCACGGCATATGCTCCGGGGAACCGTTGATGAACAGATACATCAGCACGGTTGCCAGACCCGCCAGAACGGTCAGGATCCGTTGCAGGTCGAAGAAGCGCAGGATAAAGCTAAACGCCCACATGCCGAACATGTAAGACATCCAGAAATCGCTCACCAGTCTACCCGCGTCGTTCAGACTCATGCCCAGACCTTTCGCGTATTCAGGAACCCAGGAGATAAAGCCCAGCTGGCCGAGGATGTAACACAGCGCGGCGATGGAAAGGAACAGTACGCCGATACCCCATTTTTCTTTCGCAACTGGCTCAGACGTGGTCTGCGCTTTTTTGCCCAGCACCGGGAACTCGCAGCCGAAGGTGAGAATAAAGATCGCGACATAGACCAGACCAATGCAGGCGTACACCCAGTACCACTCAATGCTGCGCGCCAGAAGATACGCGGCGACCATCGGGAAAATCATCCCGGCCATGCTGAAGAAGGAGTCGGTAAACAGCAGACGCGCGCCGCGCTGGCGGCCTTCATACATATGGGTGATCAGGAACGTACCGATCGACATGGTGATCCCGCTCACCAGGCCCAGCACGAACATGGCGGCAGAGAAGAGGGCGATGCTGTGGCTCAGCACCAGGCCCGCCACGGCGGCAACCATCAGCACGAAGCCGAAGCGCAGCTGGGTTTTCAGCGGCACGATTTCCATCAGCCAGGCATTAAGGAAAATAGAGATCAGGATCCCCGCGTTCAGGAAAGTGAAGGTATTGCTCATGCTGGAAACGGGCAACTGGAAGTAGTCTGCGATATTTCCCATCACCATCCCGGTGACGATCACCAACGCGCCGGTCAGGGCGTAGGAGAAGAAGCTGATCCATGTGAGCTTGATGCGATTGCTGTTAGTCATGTCTGGCCTGTTAAAAGTAAAGAAAAACGCAATGACTGCGTTTGAGCGGGCAGATTTTAGTCGCGAAAGTGATCTAATTAAATCTTTTCAGAAAATATTGAGCACAATTGCAGGCTTTAACGTGATGGAGATCACATTACATCGCGGGGTGAACAATCGTTTGCGCGGTAATAATTGTTTCAATTTCGTAAAATTAGGTAAAAGACTGGTCTGGGGTCATACTGCTCTTTAGAATCAAGCCATTCGCTTTTTATACTGCGCTTTGTTAAGGAATTCTCATGCTCAAATCAACACTGGCGGCTGTCGCAGCTGTGTTTGCTCTTTCTGCCGTTTCCCCTGCTGCGCTGGCAGCCAAAGGAGACCCTCACGTCCTGCTGACTACCTCTGCGGGGAATATTGAGCTGGAGCTGGATAGCCAGAAAGCCCCTGTTTCCGTGAAAAACTTCCTCGACTACGTGAACAGTGGTTTTTATAACAACACCACGTTCCACCGCGTGATCCCGGGCTTTATGATTCAGGGCGGCGGTTTCAACGAGCAGATGCAGCAGAAAAAGCCTAACCCGCCAATCAAAAATGAAGCGGATAACGGCCTGCTGAACAAGCGCGGCACCATTTCTATGGCGCGTACGGCGGATAAAGACAGCGCCACCAGCCAGTTCTTCCTCAATGTGGCGGATAACGCCTTCCTGGACCACGGCCAGCGCGACTTTGGCTACGCGGTGTTCGGTAAAGTGGTGAAAGGCATGGACGTGGCGGACAAGATCTCTCAGGTTCAGACTCACGATGTCGGTCCATACCAGAATGTGCCGTCTAAGCCAGTGGTGATTCTCTCCGCGAAAGTGCTGCCGTAATCGTTCCCTCACACGGGCACATCCTGCCCGTGTCTTTCCGCCCTCCCTGCGAAAGCGCGTTTTGCTGCTTATACTTGTGGCAAACGGACTATTCAGGGAGGCGTAGTGAAAAAACTCACCGACAAGCAAAAATCCCGACTCTGGGAGCAACAGCGTAGCGCCAATCTTCAGGCCAGTTGCCTCCTTGAAAAAGGCAAGGGTCCCGCTGAACCCGATATCGAGATGCTGGCACTGGGGCCTTCTGCACCGGGTTTACCCCATCTGTGCCTTATTCACCGCCATTTATTCCGCAACGAAATGAAAGGCGCTGGCGAGCTGCGCACCGCCGATATCTCCAAGGGCGACATTCCATTTTGCCATTTCGAGTACATCGAGAAGGTGGGTAATGAGCTGATGGCTTCGCTGGAAAGCGATAAATATCTTGTGGGCCTTCAGAAAGAAGAGTTTACAGACAGAATCAGTCATTACTACTGTGAAATCAACATGCTACATCCGTTTATGAGCGGTAATGGCGTGGCTCAGCGGATCTTCTTTGAACAGCTGGCTATCCATGCGGGCTACGTGCTGAACTGGCAGGGGATCGACCCGGACGACTGGGCATCCGCCAACCAGAGCGGGGCGATGGGTGATCTGACCGCCCTGAATGCTATCTTTGCCAAAGTTGTGAGCGAAGCGCGGGGATCTGAGTAAAATAGGGCGGCCATTTTTTCAGGAGCCGCCATGATTCTGCTGATTGATAACTACGATTCCTTTACCTGGAACCTTTACCAGTATTTTTGTGAACTGGGGGCAGAGGTGGTTGTCCGCCGTAACGATGAGATCGCGCTGGCTGACATTGACGCGCTGGCGCCCCAGAAAATCGTGATTTCGCCCGGGCCGTGTACGCCGTCGGAGTCCGGTATCTCGCTGGAGGTAATCCGCCACTATGCGGGCAAGCTGCCGATTCTGGGCGTCTGCCTGGGTCACCAGGCCATTGCGCAGGTCTTTGGCGCCAGCATTGTCCGTGCCGCGAAAGTCATGCACGGCAAAACCTCTCCGGTCACGCACACCGGTACCGGCGTGTTCCTGGGGCTAAACAATCCGTTAACCGTGACGCGCTACCATTCTCTGGTGATTGATCCGCCGACCCTGCCCGCAGACTTTGAAGTGACAGCCTGGAGTGAGACACGGGAAATCATGGGCATTCGCCACCGCGAGTACGATCTGGAAGGGGTGCAGTTCCACCCGGAAAGCATTCTCAGCGAACAGGGGCACGCGCTGCTGGCCAATTTCCTTAATCGCTGAATATCTGTTGCCTTGTTGTGATTTTTTATGCATATTTTGTGATTATATTTTCACAATCACTGTGACATAAAAATGGATGGTCATGACATGGCAACTGAACAACCAGCAATTACCCGCGCGACATTCGATGAAGTGATCCTGCCGATTTATGCACCGGCTGAGTTTATCCCGGTGAAAGGGAGAGGCAGCCGCGTCTGGGATCAGCAGGGCAACGAGTATGTTGATTTCGCAGGCGGTATTGCGGTGACGGCGCTGGGCCATTGCCATCCTGCGCTGGTGGACGCGCTGAAAGCGCAGGGCGAAACGCTGTGGCACACCAGCAACGTGTTCACTAACGAACCGGCGCTGCGTCTGGGGCGTAAGATCATCGATGCCACCTTCGCCGAACGCGTGCTGTTTATGAACTCCGGCACCGAAGCCAACGAAACCGCCTTTAAGCTTGCGCGCTACTACGCAACCACGCGTCATAGTCCGTACAAAACCAAAATCATCGCCTTCCATAACGCCTTCCACGGTCGCTCGTTCTTTACCGTTTCCGTTGGCGGCCAGCCGAAGTATTCCGACGGCTTTGGTCCGAAACCTGCGGATATCATCCACGTGCCGTTTAACGATCTGCACGCCGTTAAAGCGGTGATGGACGATCACACCTGTGCCGTGGTGGTCGAACCCATTCAGGGGGAAGGCGGCGTCACGGCGGCCACCCCGGAATTTCTGCAAGGGCTGCGCGAACTGTGCGACGAGCACCAGGCGCTGCTGGTGTTTGATGAAGTGCAGTGTGGGATGGGGCGTACCGGAGACCTGTTCGCTTATATGCACTACGGCGTAACGCCGGATATTCTGACCAGCGCGAAAGCGCTCGGCGGCGGTTTCCCGGTCAGCGCGGTGCTAACCACCCAGGATATTGCTTCCGCATTTCATGTGGGCTCACACGGCTCCACTTACGGCGGTAATCCGCTGGCGTGCGCCGTGGCGGGAGCGGCGTTCGACATCATTAATACGCCGGACGTCCTGAATGGCGTGAATGCGAAACGCGCCCTTTTTGTGAAACATCTTCAGCAGATTGACGAACAGTTTGATGTCTTCAGCGACATCCGCGGAATGGGACTGCTGATCGGCGCCGAGCTGAAACCTCAGTACAAAGGCTGCGCGCGCGATTTCCTGCACGCCGCCGCACACGAAGGCGTCATGGTGCTCAACGCCGGGCCGGACGTGATGCGCTTCGCGCCGTCGCTGGTGGTGGAAGACAAAGACATCGAAGACGGGTTAACCCGTTTTGCCGCGGCGGTGGCGAAGATCGTCAGAGGCTAATACGCGGTTCGTTTTAACCGGCGCGTTAACCATATCCCGTGATGCGGACGCTGACGCCATGCCACCGACGAAATGGTGTGCATGGTGTTGAGATGCCCGAGAACGCGCTGTAAATGCTGCTCAAGGGTGCTCATCGGCCCGTGGGTCAGCGTCTCCGGCGCTTCCAGAATGTTCGAATCCCCTGACTCGCCCGGCGCGTCGTACTCCAGACGCTGCTGACAGCGCTGGAGGGCAATTTCACACGACTGCAAATAGCGCTGCGCCAGATCCGGCGTCAGCATGGTGTGCTCGCGCGCCAGCGTGGTCATGGCATTGATGTGTTCGACGATAAACTGGCTGTGCGTGACCCACAGCTTCATGTCTGCCAGATAGTGCGAGTTGAAGCCCGGCTCCTGCATGGCCTGGTTAAGGGAGTTGAACAGGGCATTATGCGCCTGGTTGACCTTCATGCGCTCGTAGGCCAGTGGAGACGGCTGCGGGTCGTCGCTCAGGATCAGGCGAATGGCCTGCTGATCCGCCTCCAGCGCGTCGTGGGCGTTTTGCCTCAGTAATCCACTTTGCCACTGCGGCCACAGCCAGACCATGCCGCCAAAGGCGATCAGGCAGCCAATCAGGGTATCGACCAGGCGGGCAATAATTAACTGATCGGCGTTGAGCGTAAGCAACTGCAGGGTGTACACCGCCGTTACCGTAAAGCCCACCGTCGCCCAGCCGTAGTTTTTACGGATGATCAGATAACTCACCATCGTAATCGCCAGCATGCCGACCAGCGTATACCCTTCCGGCACGTGGAAGTGCAACGTTACGCCCGCGATAATCAGCCCCGCCATCGTGCCGCCCGCCCGATGCAGAATGCGCACCCGCGTGGCACCATAGCCGTTCTGGGTGACAAACAGCACGGTCATTAAGATCCAGTAGGGTTTCGGCAGGTGCAGGGCCATTCCCATCAGGCTGGCGATGCTGAGCATGACGCTAATTCTTGCGGCGTTGCGCAAGGCGGAAGACTTCAGCGACAGGTAGCTTTTGAGCGCAGGCAGCAACGGCAGTCGTTTTTGCTTATCGGCCATCAGGTCCCGGGCATAAAGCGGGCGCTGGGTGCGCAACACCCGGGCGATGCGGCTGAAATGCCAGGCGGCAAACTGCCCGACCGGGTTATCCGCGTGCTGACGCGCAATCTTTTCCAGCGCGCCGAGCTGTTTGTCCATGTTAAAGCGCGTCGGATAGCGGTGATAGAGGATATCCTCAGCCAGCACCCGCAGGCGCGCCGCGACGGTCTGCGCGTTCCAGCGGATCACCGCTTCCGCATGGCTGCACTCCACCAGCTTTTGCACCTCTTCCGGATTATGAAGGCTGACGGAAATATGCTCCTGCAAATCCAGCCCGACCTGGAAGGTACGCAGCAGCCGCTTATATTCATGATTTTTGTTGGCGGCAAGCATGTGCAACTGCTGATAGCACTGGCTGATCAGATCCACCACTTTTTGCTGGCGTGCCAGCAGCGGCGGCAGGGATTTTTCCGGGTCGGTATGCTGGGTGAGCAGGGTGTATTTTGCTTCACAGTATTCAGCAAGCTGCACGTAGAGCAGGCTCAGGGATTCGCGAAGCGGCTGTTCCCGCCACAACCAGAACCAGAACCAGTTAAACAGCCCGTACCACAGCGTGCCGAGGGCGTAGATCAGCAATGGCTCCCACACCGGCATATTGCCCGCAAGGCTTAAGGTGAAGATGGCGGCAATCAGCGACGCAGGAAGCAGGCGGGCGTGCAGCGAGCTGATTTCAGCGGTTACGCCAAGCGTCATCGCCAGCACGGTCAGGATCAGCGGCAGAGGAATGTCGCGGGCCAGTAAGAGTTGCACGGCAAGGCTACAGCCGGCAAACAGGCAGCCGCCAATAATCAGGCGTTTGAAAAAGCGTTTATGCGGGGTGTCCAGACCGGCAATGTTGCAGCAGGCGGGCACGAGGGAAAACAGCAGGCCTTGCTGAAGATGTCCGAGGATCAGGCCCACGGCCACGGGAAGACACAACACCAGCGTTTGTCGCAGTGCGTAGTTAACTTCCGGGTGATAGATCAGCCTGCGCCACATAAGGAGTAGAGACAAAAACGGCGTGCCACCCTGCGGCGGCACGCCGTTTTACCGGAATTAACGGGTCCCGTAAACCACGATGGTTTTACCGTGGGCGGAGATCAGGTTCTGGTCTTCCAGCATCTTCAGGATACGGCCCACTGTTTCACGGGAGCAGCCGACGATCTGACCGATTTCCTGGCGGGTAATTTTAATTTGCATACCATCAGGGTGGGTCATGGCGTCTGGCTGTTTCGCCAGGTTCAACAGAGTCTGCGCGATACGACCGGTCACGTCCAGGAAGGCGAGGTTACCCACCTTCTCAGAGGTCACTTGCAGACGGCGTGCCATCTGGGAAGAAAGACGCATCAGGATGTCAGGGTTGACCTGAATCAGCTGACGGAATTTCTTGTAAGAAATTTCAGCCACTTCACATGCTGTTTTTGCACGAACCCAGGCGCTACGTTCCTGGCCTTCTTCAAACAGGCCCAGTTCACCGATAAAATCGCCCTGGTTCAGATAAGAAAGGATCATCTCTTTCCCTTCTTCATCTTTGATCAGCACGGCCACCGAGCCTTTAACGATGTAATACAACGTTTCCGCTTTTTCACCCTGGTGAATCAGCGTGCTCTTTGATGGGTACTTATGAATGTGGCAATGAGACAAGAACCATTCGAGAGTCGGGTCTGTTTGCGGTTTGCCAAGCACCATGCGCTGTTATCCTCTGTTATAAGCTGTCACCAGAGTCATAAGATGCATCCGGACTCTGGGGTTGCAATCGAATTCTTACCCATACCTGGGAAGTCGGCTGTCGTAACGTTTCGCAGCCAGTAAAGTTTGATGTCCTCTGCATACATGTGTAACGTCAATGTATTACTGTAGCATCCAGAGTGTTTTAGCATAGCTTTCGCCGCGTGTCTCCTGGTGTCTCGCTTCAGCATGACGCAGGTCGCCTTCCGTTGCGAGAAATGTAACGTACACGTAATCTGTCATAAAAAATGCAACGTTGGAGTGAGTGAATATGCAAGCGCGTGTGAAATGGGTTGAAGGGTTAACGTTCCTGGGCGAGTCTGCTTCCGGGCACCAGGTTTTGATGGATGGCAACTCCGGCGATAAAGCCCCCAGCCCGATGGAAATGGTGCTGATGGCGGCAGGTGGATGCAGTGCGATCGACGTGGTGTCGATCCTGCAAAAAGGCCGTCATGACGTGACCGATTGTGAAGTGAAGCTGACGTCAGAACGTCGCGAAGAGGCGCCACGTCTGTTCACGCATATTAATCTGCACTTTATCGTCACCGGCAAAGAACTGAAGGATGCGGCGGTCTCGCGTGCGGTTGACCTGTCTGCGGAGAAATACTGCTCTGTGGCGCTAATGCTGGAGAAAGCGGTAAACATCACCCATTCGTATGAAGTGATCGAGGCTTAATTTTTGGCGGGTGGCGCTTCGCTTACCCGCCCTACAAAAGCACGCCCGTAGGCCCGGTAAGCGCAGCGCCACCGGGCAAAACAACTCACGCGATTTGCTTTCCTTCCATCAGCCGCTGCACCAGCGGCGTCATGATCAGCTCCATCGCCAGCCCCATTTTTCCGCCCGGTACCACTAACGTATTCATGTGCGAAATAAACGAACCTTGTAGCATCGCCAGCAGCCAGGGGTAATCGATGCCTTCCAGGTTGCGGAAGTGGATCACCACAAAGCTCTCGTCCAGGGAAGGGATGCTTTTTGCGGCGAACGGGTTGGAGGTGTCCACGGTGGGGACGCGCTGGAAGTTAATGTGGGTTCGGGAGAACTGCGGCGTCAGGAAGTTGATGTAATCTTCCATGGAGCGCACCACCGAATCCATTACCGCCTCTCGCGAATGGCCGCGCTCGCTCATGTCACGCGTCAGCTTCTGGATCCATTCAAGGTTAACAATCGGCACCACGCCGACCAGCAGATCTACGTGACGCGCGACGTCGTGTTGAGGCGTGACCACGCCGCCGTGTAGCCCTTCGTAAAACAGCACGTCGGTCGGTTCCGGCAGCGGCTGCCAGGGCGTGAACGTGCCGGGGACCTGGTTCCAGGGCACGGCTTCATCGTAGGTATGGAGATACTTGCGGGACTGCCCGGTGCCGCTCTGCCCGTATTCACGGAAGGTTTGCTCCAGCAGGCCGAAGTCATTGGCCTCCGGGCCAAAATAGCTGATGTGTTTACCCAGATCGCGCGCCTTGCGGATGGCCATATCCATCTCCGGGCGCGTGTAGCGGTGAAAGCTGTCGCCCTCTACCTCTGCCGCCCGTAAGTTAAGCTGGGCGAAAATCTTGCGGAAGGCGAGGCTGGTGGTAGTGGTTCCCGCCCCACTCGAACCCGTAACGGCAATAACCGGATGTCTGGCAGACATAGCAACTCCCTGACTGGAAAAGTGTAAGATCAGCCATGAAACGCGTTGCGGGGCATGATATTCACCGTCTCATGCAGTTCGGACCATACCAACACCACCTCGCCGCTTTTAAGCTGGCGCTTCACATCGTTGACCTTTTGTTCAAGCGAACGTTCATGTTCACCATAATCGGTGCCTTCGCGCAAGACAAAGCTTTCAATCAGATTATCGAGCGTCTCGGGAGAGAGATCCTGCCAGGGAATAATCATTTTTTACCGTCCAGATAGGCCGTTAACCAGTCGGGTATACGCGTCTCAAGCCACATTTTTGGCCGACGCAGCGTGCCGCCAACAAAGCCCACGTGCCCGCCGAACTCGGTGAGCTGATACTCCACGTTATCCGGCAGATAGTCAGGGGCGGGGATCGAGTGATGATCCATAAACGGATCGTCTTTGGCGTGGATAATCAGCGTGGGTTTCGTGATTTGATTCAGTAAAGGCATGGCGCTGCACTGACGGTAATAGTCAATCGCATCGGCAAAGCCGTGAATTTTCGAGGTGATCAAATCATCAAACTCGCGCAGGCGCTTCACGCGTTTGAGCTGTTGCAGCGTCACAGGCAGCGTATCCGGATAGGCCTTAAGTTTACGTGCGGCGTTGGCTTTCAGCAGGTTGAGCAGGTAGCGCTGATAGACCCGCGAAAACCCCTTTTCCATATGATAACTGCACTGCTCCAGCATAAAGGGCGCAGAGACAATCACCGCCGCATCCAGCGGTACGGCGTCGCTCTCCTTCGCCAGCAGGCAGGCCAGCATATTCCCGCCCAGCGAATACCCCACCGCTGCCGTTGGTGCTTCGCCGAAATTGTCTCTTAGCCAGCGCAGGAACCAGGAGCCGTCCTCGGTTTCACCCGAGTGATAAATGCGTTTCTGACGGTTAGGCTCGCCGCTGCATCCGCGAAAATGCATCACCACCCCAAGCCAGCCGCGGGCTTTCGCCGCCTCAATGAGACCGTGTGCGTAAGGGCTGTGCAGGCTGCCTTCCAGGCCGTGAAACACCACCAGACGGGGCTTATGTCTGGCCCGATCCGGATCTTCGCTCCAGGCGAGATCCAAAAAGTCACCGTCCGGCAGGTCAATGCGCTGCCAGTGGGGGTTGAACTGCACCTTGCGGCGGATCAGGCGCGGCAGCATGGTTTGCAGGTGAGGGTTAGCCACACCGCGCATGGGCACGAACTCTGCGCTCTCTTCGGCTGCAATGTCGAAGTCTGAGGGAATGATTTGGGTCATAAGGGCGATGCTGATTCTTGTCAGAAATTAACTATACCTTCCGAATTGTACCCCGTTTAGCCCGTTTTTCCGAAACATGAACTGATCCCGATCACATTTCTTTACCTTGATTATTACTCTCAGGCTAATGATTACGTCCTACGCTTAATTGATGCCTTTCTCACCAGAGCGCACACTTTACTCAACGTTAAGCAAATCAGAATGATGTGCTGAATCAGGAGGTTAATAATGTTATCTGGGCAAACACCCACCCGGCAATGGAACACCCGACGCAGCGAGAAAGCGCGTCGTCTGGCGTCCGTACCGGTGCAGGGCAAGGTACTGCCAACCGGCGATCTTGTCGCCATGCTGGAAAAACTGATCGCACCAGGCGACAAAGTCGTTCTGGAAGGCAACAACCAGAAGCAGGCGGATTTCCTTTCCCGTTCACTGGCCGAAGTGAACCCGCAAATCGTGCACGATCTGCATATGATCATGCCGAGCGTGGGCCGCAGCGAACATCTGGACATCTTTGAGAAAGGCATCGCCCGCAAGCTCGACTTCTCCTTCTCCGGTACGCAAAGCCTGCGCATTTCGCAGCTTCTGGAAGATGGTCAGCTCGAAATCGGGGCGATTCACACCTACATCGAACTCTACTCACGTTTATACGTCGACCTTTCGCCAAACGTGGCGCTGATTGCCGGTTTTAAAGCGGACCGTAAAGGTAACCTCTACACCGGGGCGAGTACCGAAGATACCCCGGCGCTGGTGGAAGCCGCCGCGTTCCACGACGGCATCGTCATCGCACAGGTGAACGAGCTGGTGGACGACGAGTGCGACCTGCCGCGCGTCGATATTCCGGGCTCGTGGATCGATTACGTGGTGGTGGCGGACAAGCCGTTCTTTATTGAACCGCTCTTCACCCGCGACCCGCGCCTGATTAAACAGGAACACATCCTGATGGCGATGATGGCGATTAAAGGCATCTACGCTGAACACCAGGTGCAGTCCCTGAACCACGGGATTGGCTTTAATACCGCAGCGATCGAACTGCTGCTGCCAACCTACGGCGAACAGCTCGGACTCAAAGGCAAAATCTGTAAACACTGGACTTTGAACCCGCATCCAACGCTGATCCCGGCCATCGAAAGCGGCTGGGTGGAGAGCGTCCACTGCTTCGGCGGCGAGCTGGGGATGGAAGAGTACATCCGCGCCCGTCCGGACGTGTTCTTTACCGGTGCTGACGGCTCCATGCGCTCTAACCGCGCCTTCTGTCAGCTGGCTGGTCAGTACGCGGTCGACATGTTTATCGGTTCCACGCTACAGGTTGATGGTTACGCTAACTCCTCAACCGTGACCCGCGGCCGTCTCTCCGGCTTCGGCGGCGCACCAAACATGGGCCACGATCCGCACGGTCGTCGCCACGCCACTCCGGCCTGGCTGAACATGATCACCGAGCCTGACCCGATGCAGCGCGGTAAAAAGCTGGTTGTGCAGATGGTGGAAACCTTCCAGGCGGGCGTGAAGCCAACCTTCGTGGAGAAACTCGACGCCGTAGACGTGGCGAAAGCCTCCGGCATGCCGCTGGCGCCGGTTATGATTTACGGCGATGACGTCACCCACGTGCTGACGGAAGAGGGGATTGCTTACCTCTACCGGGCGAAAGATCTGGAAGAGCGTCGCGCCATGGTCGCCGCCGTGGCGGGTATCACCGATATCGGTCTGGGCGTTGACGCCAAACGCGTGGCGGAACTGCGCCAGAGCGGCAAGGTTGTGTATCCGGAAGATATGGGCATTCGTCGTACCGATGCCACCCGCTCTCTGCTGGCTGCGGGCAGCGTGGCTGACCTCGTTGAGTGGTCCGGCGGCCTGTATAACCCACCTGCGAAATTCCGGAGCTGGTAATGAAACTTCTGCCCCAGATCCAGGTTGAAGGCGGTGCCGAATGGCTGGCGCGAACCGCCACGCAGTGTCTGATTGACGAAGCACGTTTAAGCCCGAAGCCCGGTCTGGTGGACAGCCGGGGGAACGGCGCGCATCACGATTTATCGCTTGCGCTGATGGAGCGCTCCGCTCACAGCCTGACCCCCACGTTTCAGGCGCTGGCGCAACAGAGCTGGCAGCGTCCGGCGGATATTGCCCTCAGGCAAACCGTTGGCCGCCTGGGTCGTGAAGGCGAACGGCAGATGATGGCCGCTACCGACGGCGTGAACACACACCGTGGCGCGATCTGGGCGCTGGGATTGCTGGTGAGCGCGGTGGCGATGCTGGGCGGCGATGCCCGGGCGCAAACTGTCGCGAACACCGCCGCTCAGCTGGCGAAACTGCCGGATGACGCGGCGCCGAAAGTATTCAGCAAGGGGTTACGCGTCACGCACCGCTACCGTGTACCGGGCGCGCGTGAAGAGGCTCAGCAGGCGTTTCCGCACATCATGCAGCGCGCGCTGCCGCAGCTTCACCTCAGCCGTCTCAACGGCAGCAGCGAAACGCAGGCCAGACTCGACGCGCTGATGGCGATCATGACCTCGCTCACCGACACCTGCGTGCTGTCGCGCGCCGGCATGGAGGGGCTGGATGCCATGCAGAACGGCGCCCGTGCGGTGCTGAACGCGGGAGGATGCGCAACACTTGCGGGGCAGCAGGCGCTGGCGCGGTTAGACCGTCAGATGCTGACGCTTAACGCCTCGCCGGGCGGAGCCGCAGACCTGCTTGCCGCCACGCTGTTTCTTGACCGCGTCGAAACGCCCTATTCAAAGCATTAAGAGGATGTTATGGAAAAAATCACATTGACCGTGCCCGCCAGCCGCGAAGTAAGCGGCAGGGCGCTGGCAGGGGTAGTCGGTTCCGGGGATATGGAGGTGCTTTTCACCGCCGAACCGGGCCAGACCTTAATCATTGATATCACCACCTCCGTCGACAACAGCCGTGGGCGCTGGGAGGCGTTGTTCAATCGCCTGCAAACCGTCAGCAGCCTGCCCGCAGGTAAGCTGACCATCCACGACTTCGGCGCGACGCCGGGCGTGGCACGCATTCGTATCGAACAGGTTTTTGAAGGGGTGAACCATGCGTGATGACAGCAGCTTTATCGAATTAAAAGCGCGCCAGCGTGCGCAGGCGCTGCTCGACGACGGCAGCTACCGCGAACTGCTGGATCCGTTTGAAGGCATTATCTCTCCGTGGCTTGGGCCACAGGGGATTGTTCCTCAGGCCGATGACGGCATGGTAGTCGCGAAAGGGACCATCAACGGCCAGCCTGCAGTGGTGGTGGCGATTGAAGGCACCTTCCAGGGCGGCAGCATGGGCGAAGTGTCCGGTGCCAAAATGGCGGCGGCGCTGGAGCTGGCGGCGGAAGATAACCGCAACGGCATTCCGACTCAGGCGGTACTGTGCCTCGAAACCGGCGGCGTACGTTTGCAGGAAGCCAACCTTGGCCTGGCGGCGATTGCCGATATCCACGCCGCGATCGTTGACCTGCGTCGCTATACCCCGGTTGTCGGGATTGTCGCCGGGACCGTGGGCTGCTTCGGCGGGATGTCTATCGCCGCGGCGCTGTGCAGCTACCTGATTGTGACCCGCGAAGCGCGTCTTGGCCTCAACGGCCCGCAGGTTATTGAGCAGGAAGCGGGCATTGAAGAGTATGACTCCCGCGACCGTCCGTTTATCTGGAGCATGACCGGCGGCGAAGTGCGCTATGAAAGTGGGCTGGTGGACGCGCTGGTGGGCGACGGCGTGAACGCGGTGAAAGCCGCGATGAACGAGGCCATCGCCAAAGGCGTACCGGCGAAACATCGCACCGATAACTACGACGATTACCTGAACCGTCTGACGAATTTCGACACCCGCAAACAGGCCGATGCCGAACAGATTAAAGCGCTTTTTGCCCGGGAGGTGAAATGATGACTAACTCAATTAGCCGTGGCGAACTCTGGCTGGAAACTCTGGCCCCGAACGCGAAACGTCTGGAGGGGTTATGCCCGTCCGTGCAGGCGGCAGACGGCGAGCTGAACGGTGAAACGGTGCGCTTTGTCGCCGTGGTGCCGGACGCCAACAACCACTTCCCGCGCGCGGCGCAAGGGGAAGTGGGGCTGCTGGAGGGCTGGACGCTGGCAAAAGTGGTCAGCGAAACCGTTGCCGCTGACGCAGATAAAGCCGTGAAGCGCCCGATTGTGGCGGTGATCGATGTCCCAAGCCAGGCCTATGGCCGTCGCGAAGAGGCGTTTGGTATCCACCAGGCGCTGGCCGGCGCCGCTGCCGCCTATGCCAATGCGCGGCTGGCGGGGCATCCGGTGATTGGTCTTATCGTCGGTAAGGCCATGTCCGGCGCGTTTCTGGCGCACGGCTACCAGGCCAACCGCCTGATTGCCTTCAACGATAAAGGCGTGCTGATCCATGCCATGGGCAAAGAGTCTGCGGCGCGCATTACGCTGCGTACCGTGGAGGCGCTGGAAAAACTGGCGGCAACCATTCCGCCAATGGCGTACGACATCAGCAACTACGCCACGCTGGGGCTGCTCTCCGACCTGCTGGATATCAGCAACCCGGATGCCCCTTCCGAAAGCGATCTGACGCGGGTGAAAACTACCCTGCAACAGGCCATCAGCGACGCTCGTCAGGACAACACGTTGAAAAACCGTCTGGGTGCTGACAACCGCCGCAGCTCGGCGCTCGTACGTGAACGTATGCGAGCCAGCTGGTAAGTAAAAAGAGACCTGCCAGATGCATTACCCCGTGGGCGCGCCCGTTGCGTCCACGCGGGAACCTGCATCCTGAAAATAATAAACATCGCGCCAGTGCTTAAACTTTTTTACTACAGGTGATTTATGACTTACGTAATTGTTCATGCTCTTGCACCGATTTTCGTCATCATGCTGCTGGGATTCTGGGCCGGTAAAGCAAAGATGGTCGATAACAAAAATGTTTCCCTGCTGAATATCTTCGTTATGGATTTTGCACTCCCTGCCGCGCTGTTCAGCGCCACCGTGCAAACCCCGTGGACCGGCATTGTGGCGCAGTCGCCGCTGATCCTGGTGCTCACCCTGGCGATGTGGATCACCTATGCGGCCATCTACTTCCTCGCCACCAAAGTCTTTAAAAAATCTCCGCAGGATGCGGCCGTACTGACACTAACCGTCGCTCTGCCAAACTATGCGGCGCTCGGCCTGCCGATTCTGGGCAGCGTGCTGGGTGAAAGTTCTTCTACTTCACTCTCCGTGGCGGTCTCCATCGCCTGTGGTTCGGTGCTGATGACCCCGTTCTGCCTGCTGATTCTGGAGCGTGAGAAAGCCCGCGCCGAAGGCAATAACTCCGGTTCAACGCTTTCCATGCTGCCGGTGCTGATGTGGCGCTCCATTAAAAAACCGATCGTGATGGGCCCGCTGCTGGGTGTGATCCTGTCCGCTATCGGCATCAAAATGCCAGAGCTGGTACTGGCGGCGATTAAACCGCTGGGACTGTCCGCGACCGCTGCGGCGCTGTTCCTGACCGGGGTGATCCTCTCCGCGCGTAAGCTTCAGATCAACACCATGGTGATCACTTCCACTATCGCCAAGCTGCTGATCCAGCCAGCGATTGCCTGGGGTATCGTTTTAATCTTCGGTCTGCACGGCTCCGTGGCGATCACCGCCATCCTGATGATTGCGCTGTCTGCGGGCTTCTTTGGCGTGGTGTTCGGTAACCGCTTTGGCGTGCAGTCGCCGGATGCTGAAGCCGTGCTGCTGTTGAGCTCCATACTGTGTATCCTGTCGCTGCCGCTGTTTATCTCGCTGACTTCAGGAATGTAATCATGACCACAACATTACGCCCACACGACCTCATCTGGCTTACCGCGCGCGACGCCCTGGAAGGGATTACCGAATCCTGGGTAGACGCGGCCTGGCATACCGGGCTACCGGTAGTGGTGCGGCGTGATGTTGATAATGAAGGCCGTATTCCCGTTGGCGTGCGCGGATTGCACCGCGACCAGCGGGCGGCCGGATGGGTGAAGCCTGAGAACGTGTTGCGCGTGGTGTCGCCCGAAGAGTTGAGCGTTGCCGCCGACCTGCTGCGTTCGCCGTTTGTCACTCAGCCGCCGGTTCAGGTGGCGCTTCAGCTTGCGCAGCAGTCGTGGCCGTGGACGTGGGGGATAACCGGCAGTACGGGTTACGCGCTGGCGACCGGCATTCCGGTGATCCACGCCGATAGCGATCTCGATCTGCTGATCCGCGCCCCGCGTACCGTTTCCCCTGAGGCGTTTACTGACTGGCAGGCTCAGCTCAGCCGTGCGTTGTGCCGGGTGGATACGCAGGTGGACACGCCCGAGGGCGGATTCGCGCTGGCAGAATGGTTACGCGACGGCAAAACGCTGCTAAAAACGCAATGTGGACCGCGCCTGGTAGCGGATCCATGGCACAGGGAGGAGTAATGAAAATACTGTTTACCTTTCCGGGGCAGGGCACACAGCACGAAGGTATGCTGCAAAACCTGCCGGGAACGGAGCTGGAGCAGGCCCGTGCTGTGCTGGGGGCGGAAGTCGATACCCTGGACAGCGCATCCTCGTTAACCCACACCCGTGCGGTTCAGCTTTCACTGCTGATTGCCGGCGTGGCCTGGGCGCGCGAGCTGGAACGTCGCGGCGTGTCGCCGGATATTGTCAGCGGTCTGTCCATTGGCGCTTATCCTGCGGCGGTTATCGCAGGCTCGCTGGACTTTACGGATGCGCTGAAGCTGGTGGCGCTGCGCGGTGATTTGATGGAGCAGGCGTATCCGCACGGCTACGGCCTGACGGCGATTATGGGGTTGACCCTGCCGCAGGTGGAAAACCTGATTCAGGGGTCTGGAACCTATATCGCTAACCTGAACGCCGAAACGCAGATCGTGATTGCCGGAACCGATGACGGTATGGCGCAGGTGGCGGAGCGCGCGCTGGCGAAGGGTGCAAGCAAGGCCAAACGGCTGGCGGTGAGCGTGCCATCGCACTGCGCGCTGCTGGCGGAACCGGCGAAGAAGCTGGCAGCGGCGTTTGAATCGGTCACGCTTTCCCGTCCCCGCTGCGCGTACCTGAGCGGCAGTACCGGACGCGTGCTCTGGCAGCCGGAGAAAATTGCCGACGATCTGGCAATGAACATGGCGCGAACCGTGCGCTGGCAGGAGGCGGTGATTTCCGCTAACGAGCGTGAAGCGCGGCTGGCGATTGAGATGCCGCCGGGAGGCATATTAACCTGCCTGACGCGGCAGGCGGCGTGGGAAGGCGAATCCATTTCGCTGGAGCGCAGCGGGGTGGACGTGGCGGTGCATCTGGCGGGTCGACTTCAGCGGTGACTTTTTGCCCGGTGGCGGCTGCGCCTTACCGGGCCTACGGGTTCGGTTGTATTATTTTGTAGGCCGGGTAAGACGCAACGCGTCGCCACCCGGCAAGGCCTCAGGCTCCGTCCTGCAAACTTCTGGCGTACATCCGCCCTTCCGCGGCCAATGCTCGCAGGCTCGGATCCTGCTCGCGGTTGCGGGCAAAGACGATCGCAATCAGCTGCTGCATCTGGTACGGCTGTGCCAGCTTCAGTAGCTGCACCGAATTTTCGTACACTTTCTTCATCCTGCCCGGCATCAGCGTAAACCCGACCCCCGCCTGTACCAGGCTCAGCATCGAGAAAATATCGTTTACCCGCGTCACAATCTCCGGCTCGAAACCGGCAATATGAAACGCTTCCTGAAACCCGGCGTAAGTGGCGAACCCTTCCGCGAGGGCGACAAACTTCTGATCTTTATAGTCACGCAGATCGGCGGGACCGCTGGTATTCAGCGTGGCAGAGGCCGGTGCGGCAAGGAAAATATCGTCATGGAACAGGGGCAGCACTTCGAGGCTGTTACGGTCGATATCGCTCTCGGAGATAGAGATTAAAATCGCATCCAGCGACCCCTCATCCAGCATATGGAGCAGGGTTTCATTCGAGCCCATCGTCAGATCCATCTCCAGATCCGGACGGCGCAGCTTCATGCCCATTATCAGGCGCGGCACGGTTTCCAGCGTCAGCGAGTAAAGCGTACCGACGCGCAACCGTCCCTGGCCGATACCGGCAATCTTGCGCGACTCTTCCAGTCCGCGCTCCATCACCTGCATCACCTCCTGACAATACTCCAGCAGCGTCCACGCGGAGGGGAGGGCAATCAGGTTACGCCCTTTGTGAGCAAAGAGCGGGCAGCGGACGTTCTCTTCGAGGGTATGCAGCGCGCGGTGCACGCTGACACCGCTCAGGCCGAGCGTTTCGGCGGTACGTGCGATATTGCCCTTGTCCATGAACGTCATGAAGATGCTGAGCTTACGGAATGTAATCTCGCTCGTGGTATCGAAGCCCATAACCCTCCCGGCGTGTTAGTCGGCTTGCAGCATCGCTTCCAGCTGTTCCTGCGCGTCCAGCCATGCCATTTCGCACTCTTCGAGACTGGATTTGGTTTTCGCCTGCGTTTGCAGACAGTCCGTCAGCTCCGCTTTGCGGCTCTGATCGTACAGTTCGCTGTCGCCCAGCTTCTCTTCGACGGCGGCAAGCGTGGCGTTAAGCTTTTCCATCTCTTTTTCGAGACGGGTAATCTCTTTACGCAGCGGCTGAGTCTGGGTGCGCAGTTCCGCTTCACGGCGCTTCTGGTCTCTACGCGCCTGGGCGCTGTTGGCGTTGTCTTTCGCTGACTCTTCCGGCTGGTTTTCCTGCTTCTGCACGTCCGTCAGCCACTGCTGGTAATCTTCCAGGTCGCCGTCGAACGGTTCCACTTTGCCGCCGTGAACCAGATAGAGATCGTCGGTGGTGGAGCGGATCAGGTGGCGATCGTGCGAAACGACAACCAGCGCCCCTTCGAACTCGATCAGCGCTTCGGTCAGCGCCTGACGCATGTCGAGATCGAGGTGGTTGGTCGGTTCATCGAGCAGCAGCAGGTTTGGACGCTGCCAGACGATCAGCGCCAGCACCAGACGCGCTTTTTCGCCGCCGGAGAAACGCGCTGTATTTTCAGTCACCTTATCGCCCTGGAAGCCAAAGCCGCCGAGGTAGTCGCGCAGCTTCTGCTCCATCTCCTGCGGCGCCAGGCGCGCCAGGTGCTGGATCGGCGATTCATCGGCGCGTAAAAATTCCAGCTGATGCTGAGCGAAGTAGCCAAGCTTGATGCCCTTCGCCAGCCCGATTTCGCCGCTGACCGGGTTAAGCTCGCCCGCCAGCAGCTTGATCAGCGTCGATTTACCGGCGCCGTTACGCCCCAGCAGACCGATGCGTGAACCCGGCACCAGGTTGAGCTTGATAGAGTCGAGAATAATGCGATCGCCATAGCCCGCGCTCACTTTTTCCATCTTCAGCAGCGGGTTCGGCAGGCTCTCCGGCTCGCGGAAGCTGAAGTGGAACGGGTTATCCACGTGCGCGGGGGCAATCATCTCCATGCGTTCCAGCATTTTGACGCGGCTCTGCGCCTGCTTGGCTTTTGACGCCTTGGCCTTGAAGCGATCCACAAAGCTTTGCAGGTGCGCCACGCGCTGCTGCTGGCTTTCATACATCGCCTGCTGCTGGGCGAGGCGCGTCGCGCGCTGGCGCTCGAAAGAGCTGTAGTTGCCGGTGTACTCGAACAGGCTTTGCTGTTCGATATGAATGATTTTATCCACCACCGGGTCGAGGAAGTCGCGGTCGTGGGAGATCAGAATCAGAGTGCCCTGATAGCTCTTGAGCCACTTCTCCAGCCAAATAACCGCATCGAGATCGAGGTGGTTGGTCGGTTCATCGAGCAGCAGGAGGTCAGAGCGGCAGATCAGCGCCTGCGCCAGGTTAAGGCGCATACGCCAGCCACCCGAGAAATCGCTCACCGGGCGTTCAAGCTGTTCGTTGCTGAAGCCCAGGCCGTGCAGCAGGCTGGAGGCGCGGGAGCGAATGGTCCAGGCGTCGATGGCGTCCAGCTTGCCGTGGACGGTGGCGATGGCGTGGCCGTCGTTGCGTTCGTTGGCGGCGTTGAGCTCCGCTTCGAGCTTGCGGTATTCACGGTCGCCGTCGATAACATAGTCGAGCGCCGGTTCGCTCAGCGCGGGGGTCTCCTGGTTTACCCAGGCGAGCTGCCAGTTGCCCGGGAAGGTAAAGTTCCCGCCATCCGCGCTTATCTCGTTTTTCAGCAGTGCCAGCAGGGTGGATTTACCGCAGCCGTTTTTGCCGACCAGCCCCACTTTCTGGCCCGGGTTGATGGTAGCAGTCGCGTTATCCAGCAGGACGCGCACGCCGCGACGAATTTGTAACGAGGAGAAAACAATCATAGAAGCGCCGTATGTTCCGACTATGTTAATTTGTCATTATGATAATGTAAGGTGTGGGCCAATTTCCCCACCGGGCCGCCATGGTAGCCCAAAACGACAACAATACACAAAAACAGAACCGGGAGGGGAGTGATGTCTCAGACAGCGAAAGTGCTGCTGCTGTATGCCCATCCGGAATCACAGGACTCGGTGGCAAACCGGGTGCTGCTTAAGCCGGCCACACAGCTCAGTAACGTAACGGTGCACGATCTCTACGCGCACTATCCCGATTTCTTTATTGATATTCCTTACGAGCAGGAACTGCTGCGTCAGCACGACGTGATTGTGTTCCAGCATCCGCTTTATACCTATAGCTGTCCGGCGCTGCTGAAAGAGTGGCTGGACCGCGTGCTGAGCCGGGGCTTTTCCAGCGGGGTGGGGGGCAACCAGCTGGCGGGAAAGTACTGGCGGAGTGTCATCACCACCGGTGAGCCGGAAAGCGCTTACCGTCACGACGGGCTGAACCGTTACCCCATGAGCGACATTCTGCGGCCGTTTGAGCTGACGGCGGCGATGTGCCGTATGCACTGGATGAGCCCGATTATTATCTACTGGGCACGGCGGCAGGATCCGAAAGCGCTGGCGAGCCATGCCAGGGCCTATGGCGAATGGCTGGCGTCACCGATTCCGGCGGGAGGACGCTAATGGACGGTTCGAATTTACTCCTCGCCGGGGTGCTGTTTTTGTTTGCCGCCGTCGTCGCGGTCCCCCTTGCCGCGCGTCTCGGCATTGGCGCGGTGCTGGGCTATTTGCTGGCGGGGATAGCCATTGGTCCCTGGGGGCTTGGGTTTATCAGCGATGTGGATGAAATTCTCCACTTCTCCGAGCTGGGCGTGGTGTTCCTGATGTTTATCATCGGGCTTGAGCTTAATCCGTCCAAGCTGTGGCAACTGCGGCAATCTATTTTTGGCGTCGGGGCGGCGCAGGTATTGCTCAGCGCCGCCATTCTGGCGGGCCTGCTGATGCTGACGCAGTTTTCCTGGCAGGCCGCGGTGATTGGCGGGATCGGTCTTGCGATGTCGTCGACGGCGATGGCGCTTCAGCTGATGCGCGACAAAGGGATGAACCGCAACGAGGCGGGGCAACTGGGCTTTTCGGTGCTGCTGTTCCAGGATTTAGCGGTGATCCCGGCGCTGGCGCTGGTGCCGCTGCTGGCAGGCTCCGGAGACGATCATTTCGACTGGATGAAGATCTCCATGAAGGTGCTGGCCTTCGCGGGGATGCTGATCGGCGGACGGTTTTTACTGCGTCCAGTGTTCCGGTTTATTGCGGCATCCGGCGTACGCGAGGTCTTCACCGCCGCAACGCTGCTGCTGGTGCTTGGTTCAGCGCTGTTTATGGATGCGCTGGGGCTGTCGATGGCGCTCGGGACGTTTATCGCCGGGGTGCTGCTTGCGGAAAGCGAGTACCGCCACGAGCTGGAGACCGCCATCGATCCGTTTAAGGGGCTGCTGTTAGGGCTGTTCTTTATCTCGGTGGGTATGGCGCTTAATCTTGGCGTGCTCTATACCCATCTGCTGTGGGTTATTGCGAGTGTCGCCGTGCTGGTGGCGGTCAAAACGCTGGTGCTGTATCTCCTCGCGAGGATTTACGGGCTGCGCAGCTCGGAAAGGATGCAGTTTTCCAGCGTGTTAAGTCAGGGCGGAGAGTTTGCGTTTGTGCTGTTTTCCACTGCGTCGTCACAGAAGCTGTTTAAAGATGACCAGATGGCGCTGCTGCTGGTGACGGTCACGCTGTCGATGATGACCACGCCGCTGCTGATGAAGCTGGTGGACAAACTGCTGTCGCGCCGCCTGAATCCCGCAGACGATGAAGACGAAGCGCCGTGGGTGGAAGATGATAAACCGCAGGTGATCGTCGTGGGCTTTGGCCGCTTCGGACAGGTGATTGGTCGCCTGTTGATGGCAAATAAAATGCGCATTACGGTGCTGGAGCGCGATATCAGCGCCGTCAACCTGATGCGCAAATATGGTTATAAGGTGTACTACGGGGATGCGACGCAGCTTGAGCTGTTGCGCTCGGCGGGCGCAGAGGCTGCGGAGTCCATCGTCATCACCTGTAACGATCCGGAAGACACAATGAAGCTGGTGGAGCTGTGCCAGCAGCATTTCCCGCATCTGCATATTCTGGCGCGTGCGCGCGGACGTGTTGAGGCTCACGAACTTTTGCAGGCGGGTGTGAAACACTTCTCCCGCGAAACCTTCTCCAGCGCGCTGGAGCTGGGGCGCAAGGCGCTGGTTTCGCTGGGTATGCATCCTCACCAGGCGCAACGCGCCCAGATGCATTTCCGCCGGCTGGATATGCGAATGCTGCGTGAACTGATGCCTGTGCACAGCGACACGGCGCAGATCTCCCGCGTGCGGGAAGCGCGTCGCGAACTGGAGGAGATCTTCCAGCGTGAGATGCAACAGGAACGACGCCAGCTCGACGGCTGGGATGAATTTGAATAAAGGGTAACGAAAGATGGCTTTACGTAAACGCTTTATCGCGGGCGCAAAATGCCCGTCCTGCCAGGCGCAAGATACGCTGGCCATGTGGCGGGAGAATAATATCGATATTGTTGAATGTGTTAAGTGCGGTCACCAGATGCGTGAGGCCGACAAAGAAGCCCGCGATCACGTTCGCAAAGAAGAGCAAGTGATCGGCATTTTTCATCCAGACTAGCGATATGCTCTGAGTTTTTTTAAGCTTAAGGGTACACGGGTGCAGAATTCCGCTACAATCTGCGCCAGCAATTTTCCCACGCTCAGGAGATATCATGAAAGTAGCAAAAGACCTGGTGGTCAGCCTGGCCTATCAGGTACGTACAGAAGACGGTGTGTTGGTTGATGAGTCTCCGGTGAGTGCGCCGCTGGACTACCTGCATGGTCACGGTTCCCTGATTTCCGGCCTGGAAACGGCGCTGGAAGGTCATGAAGTTGGCGACAAATTCGACGTTGCTGTCGGCGCGAACGACGCTTACGGTCAGTATGATGACAACCTGGTTCAGCGCGTTCCTAAAGACGTGTTCATGGGCGTTGACGAGTTGCAGGTTGGCATGCGCTTCCTGGCTGAAACTGACCAGGGTCCGGTTCCGGTTGAAATCACAGAAGTTGAAGACGACCACGTTGTGGTTGACGGCAACCACATGCTGGCTGGTCAGAACCTGAAGTTCAACGTAGAAGTTGTTGCTATCCGTGAAGCGACCGAAGAAGAGCTGGCTCATGGCCACGTTCATGGTGCGCACGGTCACGACCATGACCACGATCACGGCCACGACGGCTGCTGCGGTGGTCACGGCCACGATCATGGTCATGACCACGGCCACGGTAAAGGTGGTTGCGGTAACGGCGGCTGCGGCTGCCACTGATTCCGTACTGCGGAAAATAAAAAAGCGGGATAATCCCGCTTTTTTTACGCCTCAATAATGAGGTGGTGGCGTCTCTTCAGCCTGAGAGGCGATGTGCGACGACTGCGTTGCCTTCACTTTTTCAGTGAGAAGTCGCATCAAATCGCGCATTTTTGCCATTTCAAGCTCATGAGCCGTCACGGTCTGGTTCAGTTCTTCGATGGTGATGTCCTGAAAAGCCAGGCGGCTTTCCAGCTCAGCCAGTCTCGCTTCGATCGTTGTATCCTTCATCATTCACCTCGTTTATCTCTCATGCGCCATAATGGACCAGCGGCGGCGAAGTTTATCTGACTTTTTCCTTAAGTACAGTATCCATCTCCCTGACAAGAAACTTATTTAAACAAAAATAGTCTGAAAAGAAGCGACATTCGGGGGAGTCTGTCTGTAGATTTCTTCCACAACGTTTTATAGTACGTCACTCATTTACGTTTAACACTGGGGTGAGAGACCTCAGGTCCTGGAGATATGGATGAAATCACTGTTTAAAGTTACGCTGCTGGCGACCACTATGGCTGTAGCGCTCAATGCGCCGCTGTCTTTCGCTGCTGATACTGCTGCGAAGCCTGCTGCGACTACAGACAGCAAAGCGGCATTCAAGAATGACGACCAGAAATCCGCCTACGCACTTGGCGCGTCTCTGGGCCGTTACATGGAAAACTCTCTGAAAGAACAAGAGAAACTGGGCATCAAACTGGACAAAAACCAGCTGATCGCAGGGGTTCAGGATGCGTTCGCAGACAAGAGCAAACTGTCTGACCAGGAAATCGAGCAGACTCTGCAAGCGTTTGAAGCGCGCGTGAAAGGCGCCGCTCAGACCAAGATGGAAGCAGACGCTAAAGATAACGAAGCGAAAGGCAAAGCCTACCGCGATAAGTTCGCTAAAGAGAAAGGCGTTAAAACGTCTTCTACTGGCCTGATCTATAAAGTTGAGAAAGAAGGTACCGGCGACGCGCCTAAAGACAGCGACACCGTTGTAGTTAACTACAAAGGTACGCTGATCGACGGTAAAGAGTTCGATAACTCTTACACTCGCGGTGAGCCTCTCTCCTTCCGTCTGGACGGTGTGATCCCGGGCTGGACCGAAGGCCTGAAGAACATCAAGAAAGGCGGTAAAATCAAGCTGGTCATCCCACCGGATCTGGCTTACGGCAAAACCGGCGTTCCGGGTATCCCGGCTAACTCTACGCTGGTATTTGATGTAGAACTGCTGGACATCAAACCGGCGCCAAAAGCGGATGCGAAAACAGACGCACCCGCTGACGACAAAGCCGCAGCAGCTAAGAAGTAATGCTGAAAAAAACCGCCGCCTATACAGGCGGCGGTTTTTTTATTGTGGGGCAGATATAATTAACACTGGAAAGCGTTATACACGCTGTATTAATTTAGTTGTCCGTATAGATAATGAGCCTGCCCTGAAAACCTAACGACAGGCTCCTGAAAAGGAGTGTTTTTTTCATGTCCAGGTCGCTTTTAACCAACGAAACCAGTGAACTTGATTTGCTGGATCAACGTCCATTTGACCAGACCGACTTCGATATTCTGAAATCCTACGAAGCGGTAGTGGACGGGTTAGCGATGCTCATTGGTTCCCACTGCGAAATCGTATTGCATTCCCTGCAAGATCTTAAGTGTTCCGCTATCCGCATTGCGAATGGTGAGCACACTGGCCGTAAAATTGGTTCGCCAATCACCGACCTTGCATTGCGTATGTTGCATGACATGACCGGCGCGGACAGCAGCGTCTCAAAATGCTATTTCACCCGCGCCAAAAGCGGCGTGCTGATGAAATCAGAAACTATCGCGATTCGAAACCGCGAACACCGGGTGATCGGTCTGCTGTGCATCAACATGAACCTTGATGTGCCATTCTCGCAAATCATGAGCACTTTCATTCCGCCAGAAACGCCGGACGTGGGCTCATCGGTGAACTTTGCCTCTTCTGTTGAGGATCTCGTGACACAGACGCTGGAGTTCACCATTGAAGAGGTGAATGCTGATCGCAACGTATCCAACAACGCCAAGAATCGTCAGATCGTCCTGAACCTCTATGAGAAAGGGATTTTTGATATCAAAGATGCCATCAACCAGGTGGCCGATCGCCTGAATATCTCCAAACACACGGTTTACCTCTATATTCGCCAGTTCAAAAGCGGCGACTTCCTGGGGCAAGACAAGTAATGCGTTTTGCGTTAATGGTGACGGGCCCGGCGTACGGTACCCAGCAGGCCAGCAGCGCGCTACAGTTTGCCCATGCGCTGCTTGATGCCGGTCATGAACTGGCAAGCGTCTTCTTCTATCGTGAAGGGGTCTATAACGCGAACCAGTTTACGTCCCCGGCGAGCGATGAGTTTGACCTTGTGCGCGCCTGGCAAAAATTAAACGAAACGCAGGGCGTCGACCTGCATATCTGCGTCGCGGCGGCACTGCGTCGCGGCGTGACGGATGCGACTGAAGCCGAACGCCTTGGTCTGGCGGGGGCTAACCTGCAACCGGGCTTTTCGCTCAGCGGATTAGGCGCATTAGCACAGGCGGCGTTGACCTGCGACAGAGTGGTGCAATTTTGATGAAGCGCGTAGCGTTTGTTTTTACTTCTGCCCCGCATGGCAGCGCTTCAGGCCGGGAAGGGCTGGATGCATTGCTGGCGACCTCGGCTTTAACCGAAGATATTGGCGTCTTCTTTTTAGGCGATGGCGTATTCCAGCTTCTGGCAGGCCAACAACCGCAGGCTATTCTTGCGCGCGACTACATTGCGACCTTTAAAGTTCTGCCGCTCTATGACATTGAAACCTTCTATGTGTGCGCCGACTCGCTGGCCGCTCGTGGGTTAAATGAGAAAATACCGTTCGTGCTGGACGTGACGATCCTGACATCTTCTGCGCTGCGCGAACAACTTTCTCACTACGATACCGTTCTGACTTTCTGAGGCTGTCATGCTCCATACCCTGAGCCGTTCACCGTGGCAATGCGATATCGACACGTTACTGAGCATGCTGCGCGAAGGCGATGATCTGCTGCTGATTCAGGATGGCGTGCTCGCGGCGCTTGATGGCAGCCGTTTTGTTGAAATCCTCGCTAATGCCCCCATAACAGTCTCTGCGCTTAAAGAGGATCTGGATGCGCGGGGTCTTTCTGGTCAAATTTCAGCCAAAATTGACGTGGTTGGCTATACTGATTTCGTCAATCTTACTGTGAAGCACGCCAGTCAAATGAACTGGTGATTTGAGATCGCTGTATATTTCTTGACACCTTTTCGACGTAGCCCTAAAATTTCGCGTCCTCATATTGTATGAGGTCGTTTTATTACGTGTTTACGAAGCAAAAGCTAAAACCAGGAGCTATTTAATGGCAACAGTTAACCAGCTGGTACGCAAACCACGTGCACGCAAAGTTGCAAAAAGCAACGTGCCTGCGCTGGAAGCCTGCCCGCAGAAACGTGGCGTATGTACTCGTGTATATACCACCACTCCTAAAAAACCAAACTCCGCACTGCGTAAAGTATGCCGTGTGCGTTTGACTAACGGTTTCGAAGTGACTTCCTACATCGGTGGTGAAGGTCACAACCTTCAGGAGCACTCCGTGATCCTGATCCGTGGCGGTCGTGTTAAAGACCTTCCGGGTGTTCGTTACCACACCGTTCGTGGTGCGCTGGACTGCTCAGGTGTTAAAGACCGTAAGCAGGCTCGCTCCAAGTACGGCGTGAAGCGTCCTAAGGCTTAATGGTTCTCCGTTAAGTAAGGCCAAACTGATTTATCTTAATGTCAAACTAAACTCGTAGAGTTTTGGACAATCCTGAATTAACAACGGAGTAATCCCATGCCACGTCGTCGCGTCATTGGTCAGCGTAAAATTCTTCCAGATCCGAAATTCGGATCAGAACTGCTGGCAAAATTTGTAAATATCCTGATGGTAGATGGTAAAAAATCTACTGCAGAAGCAATCGTATACAGCGCGCTGGAGACCCTGGCTCAGCGTTCTGGTAAAAATGAACTGGAAGCTTTCGAAGTCGCTCTCGACAACGTGCGCCCGACTGTAGAAGTTAAGTCTCGCCGCGTTGGTGGTTCTACTTATCAGGTTCCAGTTGAAGTTCGTCCGGTTCGTCGTAATGCTCTGGCAATGCGTTGGATCGTTGAAGCTGCTCGTAAACGCGGTGATAAATCCATGGCTCTGCGTCTGGCGAACGAACTTTCTGATGCTGCAGAAAACAAAGGTACTGCAGTTAAGAAACGTGAAGACGTTCACCGTATGGCAGAAGCCAACAAGGCGTTCGCACACTACCGTTGGTAATCCCTTCGGAGTCGTAGTCACCAGGCGGGCGCTTCAGAGAAGCCGCCCGCTCTGGGTAACTTAACTGAACGCCTAAAGATATAAACGAGGAATCAAATGGCTCGTACAACACCCATCGCACGCTACCGTAACATCGGTATCAGTGCGCACATCGACGCCGGTAAAACCACTACTACCGAACGTATTCTGTTCTACACCGGTGTAAACCATAAAATCGGTGAAGTTCATGACGGCGCAGCCACCATGGACTGGATGGAACAGGAGCAGGAGCGTGGTATTACTATCACCTCCGCAGCGACTACTGCTTTCTGGTCAGGTATGGCTAAGCAGTACGAACCGCATCGCGTAAACATCATCGACACCCCAGGGCACGTTGACTTCACCATCGAAGTAGAACGTTCCATGCGTGTTCTTGACGGCGCGGTAATGGTTTATTGCGCAGTTGGTGGTGTTCAGCCACAGTCTGAAACCGTATGGCGTCAGGCTAACAAATATAAAGTTCCACGCATCGCGTTCGTTAACAAAATGGACCGTATGGGTGCTAACTTCCTGAAAGTTGTTGGCCAGATCAAAACCCGTCTGGGCGCGAACCCTGTTCCGCTTCAGCTGGCAATTGGTGCTGAAGAAGGCTTCACCGGTGTTATCGACCTGGTGAAAATGAAAGCCATCAACTGGAACGAAGCAGATGCGGGCGTTACCTTCGAATACGAAGATATCCCGGCAGAGATGCAGGACCTGGCTGACGAATGGCACCAGAACCTGATCGAATCCGCAGCAGAAGCTTCTGAAGAGCTGATGGAGAAATACCTGGGTGGTGAAGAACTGACTGAGCAAGAGATCAAATCTGCTCTGCGTCAGCGTGTTCTGAACAACGAAATCATCCTGGTAACCTGTGGTTCTGCGTTCAAGAACAAAGGTGTTCAGGCAATGCTGGATGCGGTAGTTGACTACCTGCCATCCCCGGTTGACGTTCCTGCGATCAACGGCATCCTGGACGACGGTAAAGATACTCCGGCTGAGCGTCACGCAAGTGATGACGAGCCGTTCTCTGCGCTGGCGTTCAAAATTGCTACCGACCCATTCGTGGGTAACCTGACCTTCTTCCGCGTTTACTCTGGTGTGGTTAACTCCGGTGACACCATCCTGAACTCCGTGAAATCGGCGCGTGAACGTTTTGGCCGTATCGTACAGATGCACGCTAACAAACGTGAAGAGATCAAAGAAGTTCGTGCGGGCGACATCGCTGCTGCTATCGGTCTGAAAGACGTGACTACTGGTGACACCCTGTGTGACCCGGATCACCCGATCATTCTGGAGCGTATGGAATTCCCTGAGCCGGTAATCTCCATCGCGGTTGAACCAAAAACCAAAGCTGACCAGGAAAAAATGGGTCTGGCTCTGGGCCGTCTGGCGAAAGAAGACCCATCATTCCGCGTATGGACTGATGAAGAATCTAATCAGACCATCATCGCTGGTATGGGTGAACTGCACCTGGACATCATCGTTGACCGTATGAAGCGTGAATTCAACGTTGAAGCGAACGTGGGTAAACCTCAGGTTGCTTACCGCGAAGCGATTCGCGCGAAAGTTACCGATGTTGAAGGTAAACACGCTAAGCAGTCTGGTGGTCGCGGTCAGTACGGTCACGTTGTGATCGACATGTACCCACTGGAGCCGGGCTCTAACCCTAAAGGTTACGAGTTCATCAACGACATCAAAGGTGGTGTAATTCCTGGCGAATACATCCCTGCCGTTGATAAAGGCATTCAGGAGCAGCTGAAAGCTGGTCCTCTGGCTGGTTACCCGGTTGTAGACATGGGTGTTCGTCTGCACTTCGGTTCTTACCACGACGTTGACTCCTCTGAACTGGCGTTTAAACTGGCTGCGTCTATTGCCTTTAAAGAAGGCTTTAAGAAAGCAAAACCAGTTCTGCTTGAGCCAATCATGAAGGTTGAAGTAGAAACTCCGGAAGAGAACACCGGTGACGTTATCGGTGACTTGAGCCGTCGTCGCGGTATGCTGCGTGGTCAGGAATCCGAAGTAACTGGCGTTAAGATCCACGCTGAAGTTCCGCTGTCTGAAATGTTCGGATATGCAACTCAGCTGCGTTCTCTGACCAAAGGTCGTGCATCATACACTATGGAATTCCTGAAGTATGATGATGCGCCGAACAACGTTGCTCAGGCCGTTATCGAAGCCCGTGGTAAGTAATCCACAGGATTAAAACCTAAGTCCCGTGCTCTCTCCGAAGGGGAGAGCACTATAGTAAGGAATATAGCCGTGTCTAAAGAAAAATTTGAACGTACAAAACCGCACGTCAACGTTGGTACTATCGGCCACGTTGACCATGGTAAAACTACCCTGACTGCTGCAATCACTACCGTACTGGCTAAAACCTACGGCGGTGCTGCTCGTGCTTTCGACCAGATCGATAACGCACCAGAAGAAAAAGCTCGTGGTATCACCATCAACACCTCTCACGTTGAGTATGACACCCCGACTCGCCACTACGCACACGTAGACTGCCCAGGCCACGCCGACTATGTTAAAA